>CAMBQD010000009.1 GCA_945869905.1 uncultured Clostridia bacterium
AAAATTCAGCGAAAAGCTTGACTTGACCAAGGTTATGCTTGTTTGCGGAATTATGTGCGCCGGTTGCTATTTGTTGGCATCTCTCTCTGCAATGCCAATTCTCGGACTTACTGGCTGCTCTCTTTGCGGTTTAGGAGTCGGAATTATGTGGCCGGGTTCTATCAGCATATCCTCTAAGCATTGTCCAAGGGGCGGAACTGCAATGTTCGCATTCTTAGCCTTAGCCGGAGATTTGGGTGCTATGGTAAGTCCTGCTATGGTAGGTAGTCTTTCTGAAATAGCAGGCGGTAATCTTAAAACGGGGTTGCTTGTAGCAACGGTGTTTCCTGTGGTGCTTGTTTTTGGATTGTTAATTCTAAATAAAAAGGTTAGTAAAGCAACAAATAGCTATTAATATTTTCCAATTTGCCGAACTAAAAATATTTTGAATTTTGAAAAAATAATTGAAAAAAACATATTAATTTATGTATAACATTCTTGTCAGCGTGACAACATACTGACAACAAAAATCTTGACAGTCCATATTTTATGGATAATCTGAACACTCCTGATAATATGAGTAAAAATACCCATACAAAATTGTTTAAGTCACAGCTTTCGGGAGCGAGTGGGAATAATATCAAATGGTTTGCGGGTGCATAATAAAATCACAACAGGAGGCAGAATAATCTTCCTCCTGTTGTTTTGCTTATTGTAGCAAAATGTGATATTATACATAAGCACACAGGCAAAGGAGTTGTGATATGTATGGATATTGAAAAAACAATAAAAGCAAACAAAATTTTTCTGACAATTCAGACAATAGCCTTTGTTGTTGACATTATTCTGTCCTTTGTTTTTGATGCAGGTGTATATTTTATCTTTATGTGGATTTGCGGATTATTTGTCGTCATCTATAACGGATTGGTTCAAACGCTGTTTTTTTATAAGGTAATTTGCAATAATGGCAAGTATGCAAAAATTATAAAAAAATATCCCTATGTCTTTACCGACCTGAGAATATATATTTTGGCAAGGAAAATGAAGGACCATAAAACAAGTAAGGTATTGGAGCAAGGAATTATTTCACTTGTAATTCTGTTATCAAATATCATATATGTCATAATAATTACCGTTTTACTGCATCCTGAAAATATAGGTTAGGTAATATTGCATATATTTTTTCTTTATGGTAAAATAAGGGAGCCAAATAATCTTACAAATAAATAGGTTAACAATGGGTACATTATTTTTATCATCCTTGATAAAAATGCGTGCTCTTGTTTATGTATCCTTTGTTAACGGTATGTAAGATTGTTTGGCGACAGTTAAGGGCTATGCGTTTTTTGTGCGTGGCCTTGGCTGCGCACTTTTTGTTTGGGAGATATATTTATGAAAAAAACAACAAGCATTATCTTATCAATCATAATTTCAGTATTAGCATTATCACCTTGCTACACTTATATAACAGAGGAAATTGGCAAGAAAAATGTGCTTGCCATAGGCAATGATATATCCCAAATGTGTGCTGAATATGACGATTATGACAGTTTAGCACAAGATGACGATAAAACTATTTATACAAGATTAATCATCAATACTAATGACATCGTTGATGAATATGGTGCTGTTGATAGTGTATATGGCTTTGGATATGCTTTTTTACAGTATGCAGATGAAAAAACAGCTAAAAAAGCTAAGACGCAATACGAGAATTTAGGATATACTGTTGACTATGATTCGGTGGCTGCACTATGTAACACAAATAGCAACGATTATCCGCAATATGCAAATTGGCCTGAAGAATGGGCTTATGAAGAAACTGACGCAGTTTCTGCACTTGATTACTACAAACTAAAGGCTAAATCAACTATAAACATTGCTGTGGTGGACAGTGGCATAAATTATAACCACGAATTATTCAAAAACAGAGTTGTTCGTACGAAAGTGGATTTCAGTTCTGAAGCTACCGGTGACGAAATGGATAAATACGGTCATGGTACAAATGTTGCAGGTGCAATTGCTAAAAGTACACCAAGCAATGTGAAGATATCTGCTTATAAATTCTATGATTCAAAAGGCAATGGTACAGCTTCAGAAGCTTTAAGCGCTTTAGAATATATCAAACAGCTTTCAAACAAACCTGATATAATTAACTGTTCGTTTGTAACTCGTTCAGGCCTTGGCACCATAATAGATGAGCTTGTTGATATGGGTGTTACTGTTGTCGCCGGTGCCGGCAATGAAGGCAAGGAAGTATATCAGCAGCCTGCAATTTTTGACAGTGTTATAACTGTTGCGGCAACTAATTATTACGGCAAGCCTTGTTCATTTACAAATTATGGAAGCTGTATTGATATATCTGCACCGGGAGAATATATTCACACTGCAGATATGAGCAGCAACTCTGCTTATACATTTGCTAATGGTACATCATTTGCAACTCCAATAGTATCGGCAGTTGCTGCTTATGTTCTTATGGAACACAAAAACTATACGCCTGAACAAGTTAAGCAGGAAATTATTGCAACTGCAACACCGTTCAAAAAGAGTGATTGCTATAATGACCGTTACGGTGCAGGAATCGTTAATTTTTCCAACATCATAAATGGTTCAAGATGCAAGGATGTTACTGCAAATTATATCAGCGGAGCATATCGTGACAACATAAGCGTTGAATTAAAGTGTGCAAATTCACTTGTAGATATTTATTATACAACAGACGGCACTATGCCTACAAAAGAGAACGGTGCAAAATATACCGAACCTATTGATGTAACGGAATCAACAAGAGTAATTGCTGCTGCTTATGCAAGAGCAGGTACACCGTTTCACAGCAAATTTACTTATCTTGATTATTACATTCTAAAAGATGGTGAGTCCGAATATGTAATTGAAAAAAGCGGCTCTTCCGGCATCATAAAAGCATATCTCGGAAATGACACAAATCTTGTTGTTCCCGACATAGTAAACGGAATTGTACCGACAGAGTTAGGCGGAAACATATTTAAAAACAGCAATATTGAAAGTATTGTTCTGCCTGATACAGTTACAACAATCGGTGATAACGCATTTTATAACACAAATCTAAAATCAATAACTGCAAATGGTATCTGTAATTTAAACAAGCGTTGTTTCTATGGCTGTGAACAGCTTGCTGACATCAATTTTCCTGATTTAAGATATATAGGTACGGAAGCCTTGTTCGGCTGCAAATCACTTCCGCAGGATTTAGAACTGTCGTCGGTTGAGCGGATTGCTGATCAAGGACTTTCAGGAACCTATTTCAAAACAATAAATCTGCCTGAATGCACGGAGGTCGGTACGTCTGCTTTTGAAGGTTGTACTGCACAGGAAATTGTGCTGAAAAAAACAACAAAGCTCGGTGCAAAAGCATTTTATAACTGTACAAATCTTGAAACAATTTATATTCCCCAAGCAACAAGTTTTGGCGGATGCTTAGGATGTACGAATCTTAAAACAGTCTTTGCCCCTATGGCTAAAGGTATTGTTACCGATATACCAAGCAATACAACAATATATTGTACCTGGAGAATGACCGGAATAACCTTTCCCCAAGAATACTCTGATTACAAATGTACGATTGTAAGCCCCGAATATACAGCCGGTCTTGCTGTTGCCAATAATTATGGAGAAAAGGATAAATATAACCACACAGTCAGTGACAGGATTGCAGAAAGCAAGGGTGCTCAAATCAGAACAAGAGATAACGGCTTGCGTTTCGGATTTGAATTTGATGATAACAGTATAGGCTTTGATTTCAAAAAGTATGCACAAAGCATTGATTATGGATTTGTTTATACTTATGTATCCTTTGAAGGCGAAAATGATTTTCAGATTAATGACACATTAAGAGTAGATAGCAATAAAAATAATATTGTAATAAAAGCCGATAAGCGAAATGCCGACGGCACAATTTCAACCTATAATGCAGTATTTACAGATATACCTGAAAAATATTTTGATTATGAAATATCCGTAAGAGCTTATGTCTGCATTGACGGAATGTATTTCTATTCTCCTGTTGAAACGAGCAGTATAAATGATGTTTTGGAATATAATGATGATGACACAAATGATAATGATATTCAGTTTGAACACGTACATTCATTTACAAAATCATTAGTTGCTCCAAATTGTGAAACCGGCGGATACACACTTTACACTTGTAAAAATTGTAAAGAAAGCTATATGGATGATTTTGCAGATGCACTCGGTCACAATTATGATTTTACAAGCTATACCGACGGCACTTATAATTACATCTGTACTGCTTGTAACAAAGCAGATTCAAAGAGCAAAGCAGATTTGCCTGTATTCGCTGATTATATTAACACGAAAGTAACTCGCGGAAACGATAATATGTACCTTGATTTGAATAACGATGAAATTATTAATGCAAAGGATTATGCTAAAATAAATCATTTGGCAAAATGGAGTGCTGATTAATTTTACCGCGCTGTAAAAAATTTCTTTGTTTGGAGAAAAAATTTTTTCTATGCTATTGATTTAGCAAATATTATACTGTATAATATGTAAGTACAAACGGTTGTACAGAGGTGCAACCGTTTGTGCTTTTTTAGTGATGTTTTTGATGCAGTCAAGGGCGGCTGTTTGGGCATACCCTATCTGCGTCAGTGGGAGAGGGAATATGTTTAAAACAGGCTTTGACAATAACAAATATCTGCAAATGCAATCCAGCAGAATTAAGGAGAGAATAAACGAATTCGGCGGCAAGCTTTATTTGGAATTCGGCGGCAAGCTGTTTGACGATTATCACGCCGCACGTGTACTGCCGGGATTTCAGCCTGACAGCAAGCTGCAAATGCTTTTACAGCTAAAGGACCAGGCGGAAATCGTTGTTGTTATCAGCGCAGATGACATTGAAAAGGACAAGGTGCGCGGCGACTTGGGAATAACCTATGACGTTGATGTGTTCAGGCTTATTGACGCTTTCAGGTCAAGGGGGCTTATGGTGGGCAGTGTGGTGCTTACCAAGTATGTATCAACTCCCAAGGTCAACGCCTTTGAGCAAAAGCTGAAGAACGCAGGTATTCCGTCATACCGCCACTACATTATTGACGGCTATCCGGCTAACATATCTCAAATCGTAAGCGACGAGGGATACGGCAAAAACGATTACATCAAAACCACGCGTGAGCTGGTTGTTATCACTGCTCCCGGTCCCGGTAGCGGAAAAATGGCAACCTGTCTTTCCCAGCTTTACCACGAAAACAAAAGGGGCATAAAGGCAGGATATGCAAAATTTGAAACCTTCCCCATCTGGAACATTCCCCTTAATCACCCTGTAAACATTGCATACGAGGCGGCAACCGCCGACCTTAACGACGTTAATATGATTGACCCATGGCACCTTGAGGCATACGGCCAAACAACTGTAAACTACAACAGAGATGTGGAAATATTCCCTGTTCTTAAGGCAACCTTTGACAAAATCTACGGCAAATGCCCATACAAGTCACCAACCGATATGGGCGTTAATATGGCAGGCAACTGCATTTTTGACGACGAGGCTGTTGGTGACGCCGCCAAGCAGGAAATAATACGCAGGTATTATTCCGCCTGCTGTGAAAATCTGAGAACCGGCAGTAAGAAAAATGAGATATACAAGCTGGAGCTTTTGATGAACAATGCCCAGCTTTCAATCAGTGACAGACCCTGTGCCGACACTGCCGTAAAGCTGGCAAAGGAAACCGGTGCACCTGCTGCTGCAATTGAACTGGCAGACGGCAAAATCATCACAGGTAAAACCTCTGCACTTTTAGGCTGTGCCTCTGCAATGCTGCTTAACGCACTTAAGGAGCTTGCCGGAATTGATGATGATGTTTTACTGATTGTGCCTGAGGTTATCAAGCCTATACAGGAATTAAAGATAAATCATTTAGGCAATACCAACCCACGTCTTCACACCGATGAAACCCTGCTGGCTCTTTCTGTTTCAGCAGTTACCGACAGTAACGCAAAGAAAGCTCTTGAACAGCTTTACAAGCTGAAAAACTGCGAAATGCACTCATCTGTTTTGCTGTCACAGGTTGATGAAAATGTGCTTAAAAAGCTGGGAATACGTCTTACCTGCTCTGCCGTATCCGACAAAAAGAAAAATTATTAATTGTCTAAACATAACATATAGAGGTTAGGAGGACTGAAAATGAACACCAAATACATTTTTATTACAGGAGGAGTTGTATCCGGATTAGGAAAGGGCATCACTGCCGCATCACTGGGCAGGCTCTTAAAGGCAAGGGGGCTGAAGGTTACTGCACAAAAGCTTGACCCTTATCTTAACGTTGACCCCGGAACCATGAATCCTGTTCAGCACGGCGAGGTATTTGTTACCGACGACGGTGCTGAAACCGACCTTGACCTCGGTCACTATGAAAGATTTATTGATGAAAGCCTTTCTCAAAACTCAAACCTTACCAGCGGCAGAGTTTACTGGAAGGTTATTACCGATGAGCGAAAGGGTGTTTACGGAGGACAGACAATTCAGATTATCCCCCACGTAACAAACGAAATTAAGCGCTCCATAGCAAGAAATGCCGACACAGGTGCTGACGTTTGCTTTGTGGAAATCGGCGGTACTGTGGGCGATATTGAGTCCCAGCCGTTTCTTGAGGCAATACGCCAATTTGCCGTTGAGGTAGGCAGAGAAAACTGCCTTTTCATACACGTTACTCTTGTTCCCTATCTTGCCGCATCGGACGAGCTTAAATCAAAGCCCACACAGCACTCGGTTAAGGAAATGCTGTCACTGGGTATCCACCCTGACATCATTGTGTGCCGTACAGAGCATCCGCTTACCGATGAAATTAAAAACAAGATTGCTCTTTTCTGCAACGTTGATAAAGAATGTGTAATTGAAAACAACAACTGTGATATACTGTATGCTGTGCCTATGATGCTCCATGAGCAAAAAATGGATGAGGTTGTTGTCAAAAAGCTTCAGCTTAAATGCAATGAGCCTGACCTTACCGACTGGCAGACAATGCTTGACGCACTGAGAAATCCCATACAGACAGTTAAAATCGGTATGGTTGGAAAATATGTTGAGCTCCACGACTCCTACATTTCAGTAAACGAGGCACTTAAGCACGGCGGTATTGAAACACGCAGTGCCGTTGACATCCAGTGGATTGACTCGGAAACACTTGAGGGCGACGGCGTTGACCTTGATGAAATACTTGGCAATATGGACGGTATTCTTGTGCCGGGAGGCTTTGGCTCACGCGGTATTGAGGGAAAAATCAATGCCTGTGAATATGCCAGAACCCACGGTATACCCTACCTGGGAATTTGCCTTGGTATGCAGATTGCAATTATTGAATTTGCAAGGCACGTGCTGGGTATGAAGGACGCAAATTCCGCAGAAATTAATCCGGACACCCCGTACCCTGTTATTGACATTTTACCTGAACAAAAAGAGGTTACGGATATGGGCGGCACAATGCGTCTCGGCCAGTACCCCTGCACCCTTAATCCTGAGTCAAAGGCATATGAGCTTTACGGCGCATCAATGATTTACGAGCGTCACAGACACAGATATGAGGTAAATAACGATTACCGCACAGAGCTTTTAAACGGCGGTATGATTTTTGCAGGCACATCACCCGACAATCACATTGTTGAGATGATTGAGCTGCCGGAGCATCCTTGGTTTGTGGCAGGTCAGTTCCATCCCGAGTTCAAATCAAGGCCAAATAAACCTCATCCCCTTTTCCGCGGATTTGTTACCGCCGCAGTTGAAAGGCATAATAACAAATAAAAAATCAACCCACCTGTTAAAATTTACAGGTGGGTTTTGTTGTATATCATATTTAGTTTTGCTTTTTGACTATATCGTATTCACTGCCGTCAGGACGAAAATACCGGCAGGTTTTATCATTCTCCTGCATAACACGCACATACTCGTCCTCATCCAGCACAAGAGAGCAGAAGCTTTCCTCCGTTTCCTCGTCATACTCGTTATACCAGCACTTTTCACAAAGATTATCCATAAGCACACCTCTGACAGCTTAAATCAAAAATCTATATCAAGCTCAATAGGGCAATGGTCCGAGCCAAAAACATCCGTATGAATTTTTGCGTCAGCCAAATTATCATCAAGGGATTTTGAGGTGACAAAATAGTCAATTCTCCAGCCGGCATTCTTTTCCCTTGCCTTGAACATATATGACCACCAGCTGTATACACCCTCCATATCAGGATAAAAATACCTGAAGGTATCGGTATATCCGCTGTCAAGAAGGGCTGAAAATTTATTTCTTTCATCATCTGTAAAGCCTGCGTTATTGCGGTTTGTTTTTGGATTTTTCAAATCTATTTCCCTGTGGGCAACATTCAAATCACCGCAGAAAATAACAGGCTTCGTTTTTTCAAGGGATAAAATATAATTTCTGAAATCGTCCTCCCACTGCATACGGTAGTCAAGCCTTTTAAGCTCTCGCTGAGAATTGGGAACATAAACAGTGGCAAAATAGAAATTGTCAAATTCAAGGGTAATCAGCCTGCCCTCTTTGTCGTGTGCGTCAATACCCATACCGTAGCTTACGCTTAAAGGCTCCTGCTTTGTGAATATTGCCGTGCCGGAATATCCCTTTTTCTCGGCATAGTTCCAATAACAGTGATAGCCCTCAGGCGCAAAATCAATTTGCCCCTGCTGTAATTTTGTTTCCTGCAGGCAGAATATATCGGCATCTGCACTACTGAAAAAGCCTTCAAAATCCTTGTTCATACAGGCGCGCAGACCGTTTACATTCCAAGATATCATTTTCATAATCAGTCACCTATTTTACACATATTACCGAATTACCATAGGGGCGGCTGTCAGCCGCCCCTATACTCAAACAAATTAATGGTGGAAAAGACGAATACCCGTCATTGTCATAGCAATGCCGAATTTGTCACAGCACTCAATAACCGCTGCGTCCCTTACAGAGCCGCCGGGCTGAGCAATATACTTAACACCTGAACGTACTGCGCGTTCAATATTATCTTCAAATGGGAAGAAGGCGTCTGAGCCTAATGCAACATTGGTCATCTTGCTATGCCACTCTGCTTTTTCTTCTTTAGTAAACGGAGCAGGACACTCGGTAAAATATCTCTGCCATACGCCGTCCTTAAGTAAATCCTCGTACTCGTCGGAGATATAAAGGTCAATGGCGTTATCGGCGTCACACTTACGAATACCGTCAATAAACGGAAGATTTAACACCTTTTCGTTATAGCGCAGCCAAAGGTTATCTGCCTTGTTGCCTGCAAGACGTGTGCAGTGGATACGGCTCTGCTGACCTGCGCCCACACCGATAGTCTGTCCGCCCATTGCATAGCAAACGGAATTTGACTGAGTATACTTAAGAGTAATCATTGAAATAAGCAAATCTATCTTGGCAATCTCGGGAATATCCTTAACAGCGGTAGGCATATCGTTGAAAAGGTCCATTGTGATTTTTGCATCATTTCTTTTCTGCTCAAACTTAATACCGTAAACCTGCTTTGTTTCCATCAGCTCAGGCTCATAATCGGGATTGATTTTTATGATAAGATAATTGCCTCTTCTTTTTGCCTTGAGAATTTCAAGTGCCTCGTCGGTATAGGACGGAGCAATAATACCGTCGCTTACTTCCTTAACAAGAAACTGAGCCACAGACGCATCGCACTGGTCACTGAGGGCAGCAAAATCGCCAAAGGAGGATACTCTGTCACAGCCCCTTGCACGTACATATGCCTGTGCGATAGGTGAAAGCTCAAGTCCCTCAGGCACCATACATACCCTTCTGTCCGCATCACTGAGCGGCTGAGCCACTGCTGCACCGGCAGGTGAAACGTGTTTAAATGACGCCGCGCTGGGCAGACCGGTTGCCTCCTTAAGCTCTTTAACAAGCTGCCATGAATTGAAGGCATCCAACAGGTTAATATATCCTGCCGCACCGTTTATGATTTCAAAGGGAAGCTCCTTGCCGTCCATATGAATCCTTGCAGGATTTTGATTTGGGTTACAACCGTATTTAAGCTTATACTCTGTCATATTCTCGTCCTTTCAATAATCAGATTTAATATTGATATTTTATACTATTACATTGAAAAAAGCAAGGCGCAATGGTACAATATATTTACAGGAGAAGAAAAATGACAGGAATTTTAGCAGTAAACCATTTTTTAAAGGGCAGTAAATACGATGAACTGCACAATCATCTTATATCTGCCGCAGGGAAACTGAATATCAGCCTTGCCCTTAAAACAAATCTTGAGCTTGCTACGGAGAATCCCCAGGCTGATTTTATTTTGTTTTGGGACAAGGATACAAACCTTGCAAGACGGCTTGAAAAAAAGGGTATTCCCGTATTTAACAGTGCAAGGTCTATTGAGCTTTGCGACGACAAGGCAAAAACATATATCGAGCTGGAGGGTATTGTTCCCCAGCCCAAAACACTCATTGCACCAAAATGCTTTTTTCAGGCGGATATGAGTGAATTTGTCAAAAGAGCAATTGTGTTGTTAGGTCTGCCATTAGTGTACAAGGATTGCTACGGCTCCTTCGGTCAGCAGGTTTACCTTTGCAAAAGCTTTGACGAAATTATATCTCATATCGGCGTCAAGCCTTTTATACTTCAGGAATTTGTTAAGGAAAGCCGTGGCAGGGATATTCGTCTTGAAATTGTGGGGGGAAAATGTGTAAGCGCTGTCAGGAGAGAAAACAAAAATGATTTTCGCTCCAATGTTACAAACGGC
Source organism: uncultured Clostridia bacterium (assembly GCA_945869905.1). Taxonomy (GTDB): domain Bacteria; phylum Bacillota; class Clostridia; order Oscillospirales; family Acutalibacteraceae; genus Eubacterium_R. The sequence continues at coordinate 10,750 of CAMBQD010000009.1, forward strand.
GGAAAAATGACAAAATACACCCCCACTGCAGAGGAAATAAAAAATGCCGTTACCGCCTGTGAAAAGCTGGGCTTAACCTTTGGCGGTGTGGATATTTTGGAAAACGGCACAGTGTGCGAGGTTAACTCCAACGCCCACATAATAAACATAATGAACTGTACCGCAACGGATATTGCGCCCGTAATTTTTAAAGAAATCAGGTCAAAAATCAAATGAGCGGAATATTGATATACACCGAGGAGGAGGCAAGGCGCAACACCTTTGCCGTGGAAAAATTCAAGCAATACCTTGACGTCAAATTAGTTGACGAAGGCTACAGGGACAATGCCGATTTTGTAATTAACAGGACAAACGATTACCGTATCGGTGAATACTATGAAAACAAGGGTGTCAGAGTTTTTAACCCCTCAAATCTTTCAAAAATTGCCAACAACAAGCAAACCTGCTATGAATTTATGCAAAAAAACGGCATACCTATTATGCCGATAAATTATACGGATATACCTGCCGTTAAAAAAATCATTGACGGTCACGGGGGACAAGATGTGTCACTCATTACCGAGCCTGAGCCTTTTGAAAAAAACTACGTATACCAAATGCCCTGCGACACCTTGGGGAAGGACTTAAGAGTATGGGCAGTGGGCGGAAAAATTATTACAGCAATTCTGCGTGAAAGCAATAGTGACTTTCGTTCAAATTTTTGCCTTGGGGGCAGTGCAACAGTATATCCTTTAAGTGACGATGAAAAAAAGCTTGTTAAAAAAATAATCAGCCTTGTTGACAGTGATTACATCGGCATTGACTTTTTATTTCACAGGGGAGAGCTTGTTTTTAACGAAATTGAGGACACCGTGGGTGCACGTATGGTTTATGCAAAAACAAATATTGATATACTTAAAATTTACTGTGATTATATCAAAAGGAAAATGAATATATGAAATACAGCTTAACCGTTGCCGACGCAGATAAATATTTTGAAGCAATACAGCAAAGCAAAATGTTTTCGGCAGAAAAAAGCTTTTCAGGATATACGCTTAAATATAACGGAGTTTTTTCACTTATCAGCAACAACAAAATTAACCTGTCAAAAATATCAGAAACGGAAATTGAAATAGACATACTGCACTCGGCGGCGCTTATTGTAATTTCTGCCTTGTTCACAGTATTCTTTTGGGTAATAGGTATTATCGGCATAGCCACTGCAAAATTTTCAATTCCGCTGATAATTGCCGTATTCCTGCTGCCGCTGCCCATTTGGGTATTGCAGATGCTTTTTCACAAATCAATATGCAGGCAAATAATTGACGCACTAAAAAAAGAGGATAGCAATTAAGCTATCCTCTTAATTATTTATTAGGTATTCTGTTATTTGCTGGACTTGATGGCAGCCTGTGCAGAGTAGCCACGAAAAACGATTTTTTATTTATAATTTCCTGTTTCAAAATATTAAAGAAAATAATCTCTTTAAAATGTACCGGGGG
>CAMBQD010000010.1 GCA_945869905.1 uncultured Clostridia bacterium
TGCAAAAGTCGCCGCAGGTGTGTTTGCCGCCAATGGCGTCAAGGTCAATATTTGCAACGTCGCCAAAGTTGCTCTTAATCATATCAACGATACCGCTGTTCAGCCAGCCGTTAACGCTTTCAATTGTTTCAAGCAATTCGTTAATGCTTCCCAGCTTAATGGAGAATTCACCGCCGAGACCGCCGAGAACAGTAATCTTTCTTGCGCCGAGGTTATACTTAAGATAAGAGTTAATATCTTTGTTACCGTTGATTGCATTTGCAATTGTCGGCTCCAAATCCTTAAGCATAGGAAGAACATCATTATCCAAGTAATCCAAAAGCGCTGTTGCTACCTGCGCATCGGAAAGAACGCTCCAAGCAAGGTCGTTATACTCGATATCTTCATCTCTAAGCGTGTGAAGCGACTGGCCGTAAGCCGTGATAACGCCGGTGAAGCAGGTTAACGCCATAACTACTGCCAAAAATAATGCCAGCAGCTTATGGGAAAACTTCTTTGCTTTAGTTTTCATTTAAGCTTTTTACCTCCTAATTTAGTTTAGAGATTAGTTTAATACTAGGTGATTTAGTGTACGGCATTTACACCGGTTTGACTGCACATCCTCTGACCCTCAGACAATCTGACTAAGATGGAACAACCGAAACATATATAAGTTGTTACGTCAAAAAGGGTGCAAAACGCCCTATAAACACAACTTGATTATCACACAAAGTTCACAAAATGTCAATAATAATTAACAATAAAGAATAATTTTGGCAAATTGTCCAAATCCGCCGATAATTTTTGGGTAGTTCTCACAAATTGTTAATTAAAATTTTACAAATCGTTTTCATAATATTTACATTTTCAGGGTGATTTCAGATGCCGTAAAGCGAAATTCTTTACATCCCTTTGCCCTATGTAATGCCTTGGTCCTTTACAGAAAATGTCCCGATTTTGCCACTGTTTTTACAAATAAGCGCATCACCTTTTGGCATCAAATTCGCAATACAGCTTTGGGAAATCGGTAAAAATATTTAACAATTTGTTCAATTTGTTTAAAAACTATTGACTTGTTAGATTTTATTTGGTATAAATAATTTGTATTTGTTCGTACGCGCGTGGAATAGTGCGCCCAAAAATCAGTGATTTGTGAATATTTTGTTAACAAATCACGGTTTCGGCAACCTTTTCCGTGCGTAAATTCAAACGGCAAGTTCGTTAAATCATATGGTAAAGGAGAGATTTATATGAAAACGAGCAAAAAACTACTGAGCTTTTTCTTAGCGGTAGTTATGGTTGTTACCACATGCTCTGTTGGATTTACTGCCTTTGCGCAGGACAACAGAAACAGCATTTGGTCAACCTCGTGTGAGGCAGACGATGCCTTCAACACACTTAATGCCCTGGCAGATGAATATTTGCCTTCGGCACTGCTTGGTATTGGGTCAATAGGCAATTCCGTCTATGCAAAATATGCCAAGCTTATCGGAAAGGATGCCGCAGATTTAACTGACCATGAAAAAGCAGTTATCAACGGCACAGAAGAACGCAGTGAAAGCGACCCCGAAGGACTTAAGGCTGCCACAGTGCAGGACATCCTCGGTGTTCTTCAGCCTGTTCTTCTAAACCTGTTAGGCACAAATCAGTCTGCCTATCCTTCAAAAATCGGTTCCAGCAAGGACCCAAGCTATTATGACTATCTGCAGAAGGATGACGGCTCAATGCCTTTCTACAGTCTTTATATTCTTTGCAGAGATTATAGAGATGACAACAATTTGAGCAGCGAAACAAGAAACACCCTGGCTGAGTGGTATGAAACCCTCAAGCCTATTGCTAACATTGAGCTGGTTGACACAACGGAAACCGTTCAGAGAGTAGCTAACAGATTTCAGAGCTTAATCTCGGGCACTCCGTATGATCAGGCTGCTCTTTACGATTTGGAAAACTTCTTCACTGATGAATATATGACCTCTCAGGTAAGTGAAGAGGACTACAACGTAATTCAGTCTGCTTATGCACAGTACAATGCAGAGCTTAAGGCATACGGTGTGGACGATATTACTATTGACAGCTTCCCTGAGCTTGTGTTTTACGGCTTTAACCAGTACGGTACTCAGCTGAAATATGTATATTCATACTACAACCTTATCCAATCTGTAGGTGCAGAGGTTTCTTACCACGGTACCGGCGACATCTTCGGAATGGGAGCAACCGGTATGCAGTATGATATCGACGGCCCAATTACTCTTGATAATTTCGCAGAGCTTGTCAGCATTAATTGGGTTGCAGTAAACTTCGGCGACAGTTATATAATGTCAGAGTTTGGACACGGCGCAAGCGAGCTTACCTTTGACGAGGCAGCATTGCTCATGGCTCAGACTCTTGAAAATTATGACCCGTCAAACCCTCAGCAGTTTGTTCCGTTTATGAAATCCTTTATGACAATGTATGCGATTTCAGGTATGGCAGTAACCATTCTTCCTTCATACGAGCTGCAGATTGAAGAGGGTCTTGCAATCAAGTATAACGACAGTGTTAACAGCGTTGCTGATATTGATGCCTTGGTTGAGGCTTCAATGCCTGCCGGATACAAGGACGGCAATGTTCTCAGCGAGGATGAGGTTAAGGAGCTGGCTTCTCTCATTCAGACCTGTAACAGCAAGGTAGGCGAATTTTTCACCAACGGCTCGGTAACTGCACAGGACGTTCTGTTTGCAACTGTTAATGCAACTGTACCTGAGCAGCTTAAGGGCACTGCAACTGCTGAATATTTCTCTATGATTGCATCAAAAACATATCCTTCATCACAGAAGAATTCAAACGGTGCAAAGTATCAGAAGGCATTTTACACATCCTTCTTCAGCCAGTATGCAAGTGGATCCTATAAGGTATACCTTGATCAGAACGGTGTGCCGATTAGTGGTTCTCAGGCATCTTCAAGACCTCCTATGAGATATGAGGGCTCCAACCTTGCAGTTCTTAACTACACAGGTGCAACCTTCTCAATGGATAAGATTAATCAGTACATAGCTGATTCTGAGAAATACGCATACTCAAAGGTTATTGCCGACTTAATAGGTGTTGACACTCTTAACACTGACAAGGCAACCAACCTTGAGACAAAGCTTGACTACAAATCATTTATTGACTCTAAGATTGAAAAAGAGGAGCCAAAGGTTGTTCTTACTGACGAACAGCGTGCTATCCTTTACGGTGACTATGATTTAACCGGCGAAATGGGTACGGAAATCCTCAACTACATCCTTAACTCAACAATCGTGTCATTGTTTGACGGCTCAAACGAAATGGTCAGCAACCTGATAAACGGTTTGGTTACAGACCTTATCGGCAGCATTGACCTTGTTGCAACAGTTAAGGACATTTGGCAGAGGCTTTACAATTCACCTGTTGCCACAGTATTTGAGATTCTTCCTGTACTTGTAGTTGTTGTTGACTCTGCATTGGTTCCGTTCCTTCTTAACGGTGAAGGCGACGTATACAACGGATTCATCACAGACTTTATGAACAACAACCTTGTTAAGGCTCTTCCGCAGATTGCAGATTATCTGTACAGCAGTGGTTCATACATCGGTATCAATCAGGTTGGCTGGGATTTGAACGAGCTTCTTCCTGACCTGATGCACTGGCTGTTTGAGGGCAAGAATGCTGCAGGTATTGATTATTACGACGGCAGTACAAAAACATTGATGACCGGCGTTAATGACGGTACCGAAACAACTATTGTTGAAAACGTATTCACCTATGCAAACTGTGACAAGATTGATTTTGCACATTACAAGGTTGCAGACAGAGCAGGCAATGCTCTTACAACAACATCAAATGACAAGGGCGAAATCACCTCTTATTCATATTTAGGCGATACAAACGCTGATTTGAGCAAGCTGCTTTCAGCTCACAAGGATGCCGAATTCCTTTGCTCAATGACATACAGCAGTGATGTTCCTTATCTCACCGGTATCTACTTTGTTGACCAGATGCTTTCATATGCAAAGATTTCCGACCTTCCGGCACTTATCGGTAACGAGCTGGGCGAGGTTGTAACGGAAATTGCAACACTGTTTACAGTTGCAGTTGACGAATTCGTAGCATCTGACAGAGTAAATCAGGTTAGATACGCAGCTAACGGAACAGACACAGCTTGTAAGGGTCTTAACAATCTGCTTGTAGCAATTCCTCAGCTCTTCGATATTATGGAAGACCTTGCAGCTGACAAGTACGGCGCATCAAAGGATGCTTGGACATATTGCTACGACGGCAAAATTGTTAACGATGAAAACAAGGGCTATGTAAACACAGTTGTTGAAGATATTAAAGCATATGCCGACAGCAACGATCCTAACAGGTCAGTTGATATTTTAGACTGGTTTGCCGATTTGTTTGTAGGCGACTGGATTAACTCAATCTTAGACCTTGTAAACAATGTTGTTTCATCTGATAACAAGATTTCACAGAACATTCCTATTGTTACCGGACTCCTTAATGCTCTTGGCGGATTCGGTGAAACAAGTATCCTTACAGACGTATTTAACGGTGTATTCCAGATTGACCGTGAAAGTGAATACTCCTTCACCTTCACTGAGCATGAAAACGGATTTACCGGTCTTTCAAAGGATAACGCATACTTCTTAATCACAAATGTTGAAACACTTGTAAGAGTTATTACAAATCTTGTAGCTAAATTCGGCAGCAGTGCCCAGGCTGCAAGCAACAACCAGACAGTAGCTCTTTCAGATGTTATCAACATCGGTTCAACTACAAAGGCACAAACTGTAAAGGCTTCTGCTGCAGGTAACGACACTTATACAGCAGAGGAATTAAGCAATGCAACAGATCTTATCAATAATCTTGATAAGATGATTTCATCTCTCCTTTCAGACAGTAGCTTTAACGGATTTAATTTAGGTTCAATAGATAATATCCTTGCAGGCGTAGTAACCTTCTTCACCAATTATCTTGGTTCTGACTGCTACACCGAGCTTGGCAGACTTCTTAATAAATATACATTATATATCACCGGATACGAAACACATACTCCGGATAAGAACGGTAATGTTGATGCTAAGAAGGTTTACACAAACGAATCATTAACCGCACTTGTTGTTGAAACCTTCCAGTTAATTGAAGATGTGGCAGAAAATCTTCTTGCTGATTTCTATGACACCTACACACTGGATAACGGCAATAAGGCTCAGTACAATCTTATTGTTGAGGCAATTGAGGGACTTATCTCCCCTGACGCAATTGCAATAAGGCTTGACGGTTATGACAAGGTTCAGGAAAAGCTTGCCGATTTTAACTGCTGGCACAATGCAGCAGCCCAGACCTCAAGAGGCGATTACAAAATTAAGCTTGACTGGGGTATTAAAGCAGGCGATAAGGACGCATTCTACAAGGGACTTGTTTCTTCCTTAAGACTTGTTTCTTCAATCGTTGGCGTTCTCCTTATTGATACTAACTGGTATGAAACAATCGTTTATCCTGTTCTTGACGCACTTTGCACAAAGAACGGTGTTAAGGTTGACACACCTGCTCAGTACAAGGCTACAACAAACGGCTATAACGATGAGGCTCTGCTTGGTCTTATCAAGCCGATTGCAGGATTTGCTAACAGCTTCCTGTCAAAGCCTGTAACAACATTAATTCGTGCAATGCAAGGCTTTGCAGGAATACTTGATGACAAGAACGGCGCAACAATCGCATCAATACTTAAGGGTGCAATAACACCTATCGCCAACGAGCTTAAGGGCGTGGGCAACATATTAGGTATTGACAGCGACAAGCTTCTTGCTACATCACCCACACTGAAGGCAACTATTAATGAGCTTGCAGAAACAATAATGGCTTATGCTGATACCAAGAACATTAAGCTTGGCGCAGGCGACAAAAAGTATGCTCTCAGCGGAACAAACCTTGTTCCTATCCTTAACAGCTATCTTGCTTTCACAGGTATTTCACTGAAGCAGATTAACTGGAACAAGCTTAGCACGGCTAAGACTCCTGCTGCTGCACTTGTATATGTTCTTGAATACATACTTGATGTATTGTTAGATAAGGGTAACCTTGAGGCATTCAAGAGCCTTATCAACAACGATACCTTTAGTATGATTATTGACATCATCAAGTCATCTAACCTTAAAGCAAAGGATATTCTGGCTTTAGTTGACAGAATACTTGAGGCAACAGACAGCCCAACACTTGCTTACTGGACATTCTCACAATACCTTCAGGAAATGGCAACAGGCTTCTATTATCCTGCAGGCATTACAAAGCAAATGGCTGACAACGGTGTTCAAAGCCTTGACGATTTGGTTGCAGGTATCTTCCCGCTTCTCAGCTCCTTCGGAGTAAATCTTGGCGGTGACGACCTTCAGGCAATCCTCAACAAGAACCTGTTTACAAACGATTTAATCACAACTCTTGCAACTGCACTTTACGGTGCACTTGACGGTCTTGACCCAACAATAAAAGAGGTTCTTAAATCTCTTGGCATTGTAACTTCAACTAAGGATGTTGCAAAGCTTCTTACAGATAAGAGCTACGGCGCAACATACAGCTCGGCTGCCAAAACAATTAAGGCACAGTCAAGCTGGAAGAACGTTAAGAATGTTAACTGGGGCTTCAAGGACGGCTCTGCAAAGGCTCAGCAGGGATTTGTAAATGCACTTGCCGCTGTTCTCCGTCCGCTTTACAATGTTCTTGATGTATTCCTTAATGAAGGTACACTTAAGTTAAACGAAACAGCTTATAACCTTATTTGCTCACTTGATATTCCTTACACAGTACAGATTCTCACAATCTCTGACAGCGAAACCGCTCCTATCCAGTGCAAGGTTGCAATGCGTATGAAGGACGGCGTTCTTAGAATTAAGTTCAGAGAATATGAGGGCAACCGTGAAAAATCAAGATCTTCTGAGCTTAGACTTGACTTTACTTCACTTAAGAACCTTACAGACCTTAAGATTGAAGGCACAAACGGCTACAACAGTGCAATCATTCCTCTTCTTGAGGCATTACAGTGCGGCGGTATTTCAACCTATGCACAGTACCAAAAGGATGTAGCAAAGGCAAAGGATAACCTGCTTCTTGATGTTCTCAATCCTTTGATTGGTGATTCAAGCAATTCATTCCTTAACAAGCTTGCCGCTGCACCTGCAAGCGAGCTTACAAAGCTTCTTCCGAATGTTGCAATGTATCTTGACGCAGACGGACTTGTACAGCTTGTATGTAACCTGCTTGCTCCTGTCACCGACATCGTAGGCTTCACCGGTGAAGGCTCAGCTTACGTTTCTGAAATTATTGAAACACTGTTAGGCGGTTCTATTCAGGATTCAATCATTCCGATTGTAAATTCACTCCTTGCAGGCAGTGATAACAAATACCTCAGCCAGCTTGAGCTTGCTGACATCAACTGGAATGCACTTATCAGCCTTGGCACCAAGACAACCTATACAAGTAAGGCAACAGGTGCCGACGGTAAGTTCTTAACCGGTAAGATGGTTGGCAATGTTGATCAGGGCAAGGTTCTTATCACAGTTCTTCGCTACGTTGCAAATCTTATTATTGATAACGCATCAGTGCTTAAGGGTCTGATTTGTTCAATAGACGGTATTGCAAAGAGCGACAAGGCTGATATGATTATTTCCATAATCACCAGCGTATTTAACACAATCAGCACAGCATCTGCTGACCAGATTGTTGCCGCAGTATTCTATCTGCTGGCAGGTCAGCCTGAAAATGCTTTCTGGGATTACACCAGCTACAAGACAGGCAAGTATAGCTTTACTTATCCTGAAAGTGTTGATGTTAACTTCCTTAAGCAGCTTCCTCCAATGCTTGACGGCTTAATCGGCGGTTTGGCTGACCTTAACGGTCTTATCGGCGGAGCACTCTTTAAGGATGAGCTTGTAAGCAAGCTGGCTAAAGGCCTTTACGGTGCAATTGAAGGCGTTAAGATTAACGATAACTTAAATCTTACACAGCTTCTTGCACAGACAGATATTGATTTCTCAACAGGCAATGTTGCGAAGCTCCTTGTTGATGAAAGATACGGACAGAAGTTTGAAAGCGCAGCAGCAACTATTTCCGCTGCAGGCTCTTGGAGCAAAGTAAACGTTGACTCACTTAAGTGGGGCGTAACTGACAGAGACAGCTTCTTCCATGCACTTGTTGCTGTACTCCGTCCGCTTTACGGTGTACTTGACGTACTTCTTAACGATGCTTACCTTGGCTTGTTTGATATTGTAAGACTTCCGGGCTCAAACGGTTACACATCATCAATCGTTCCGCTTATGGAAGCATTCTCAATGTACAACATTAAGACACAGTATCAGTACAGACAGGATATGCAGAAGGAGTATGACGCAATTCTCCTTGACATCATCAATCCTATTTGGGATTTGGTAGAGGATGTACTTAATGCTCCTCTTCAGACAGTAGCAGCAATTGTTCCTAACCTTGCACTCTTCATTGGCAACAACGGACTGTGCCAGATTCTTGACAATCTGCTTACTCCGATATCTGCTCTTGCAGATGCAATCAGACCGGTTGTTGATTTGAACGATCTTCTTGAGTCGCTCTTCAGTGCTCTTAACTTCGACCTCAACAGCATCCTTGGTAAGATTGGTGTAACAAACTTCTCACTTGATGTTTATGACCTTAACAAGACATTAAAGCAAATCGTTGGCGCAGACAACATCATTCCTCTTGTTAACAGCATTCTTGGAATGATTAAGATTAAGGGTACTCCTCTTGGACTTAAGCTTAACGCTGTTGATTGGCTCCAGCTTGCAAGCCACGGTACAGTAGTTGTAAGCTACTCACAGGCTGCAACCTACGGCGCAAGAATCTTTGTTCAGGGTGATTCCTCTGAAACACTGATTGCCGTTCTCAGATACTTGATTGCTACCGTAAATACCGGTGACAACTTCGATAAGATTAATAACCTTATCGGCGGACTCCTTGGTGACGGTGCAAGCGACAGCGTATCCGATATGATTGGTCAGGTACTTGGTATGCTTCAGGGCGACACAGATGAGGTTATTGCTTCTCTGGTTAACCTTCTCCAGTCAATTGCTTAATGTTTAAACATTAAAGTAAATAACTAAGCTTAAAGCCGGCAGATTTCTCTGCCGGCTTTTTGTGTTTTGCACAAATATTAATTTAATAAATATTTTCCTTGTATTATTTACGCAAATTTTATATAATAAATTTATATATGTATTTGGTGGTGATATTATGCTTGGAAAATCCGTCAGAGCCAAGATTGTTAAACCTATCGGCTCAACCGACGAAGCAGGATTTACCTACCCTCTCAACTATGCGTTAATATACGATACTCCCGAAGAAGAGTATGCTTATGTTCTTGGAATTGACCACGCTGTAACAAATTTTGACGGTAGGATTATTGCTTATTTGGAGCCTGAGGACAAAAGCAAAAAAAGGGTGTGGCTGATTGCACCCAAAAGCACAAGATTTATTAATGTTGATATTCGTGAAAAATTTGATATTGAAAAGTATTTTCCTAAATATAATTTAGTATGCTTTTACGAAAGCAGCAGCGGTGCAGTTGTATACCGCAAAATTCACGGCAGTATCCGTTATCTGCTTATAAAAAATAAGCGTTCCTCCCACTGGGGCTTTCCAAAGGGCCATATAGAAATGGGCGAAACAAAATATGACGCCGCCAGACGTGAGGTGCTGGAGGAAACAGGACTTCATCTTAAAATTCATTTGGGCTTTCAAGGCGAATCAAAATATAAAATCAAAGGTCTGATAGATAAGAAGGTAACCATTTTTGTTGGCACAACAGACGACAAGCTGACGGTTATCCAAAGGGAAGAAATTGAAAATTATATTTGGCTGCCCTACACCAGCGCAATGTCACGGCTGAAATTTGAAAATGACAGAGCAATACTGAGAAAAGCTAATAAATTTCTTATTAAAAACAAATATATTGAACCCCCCGTAACTCAGCAATAAAGGAGCTTTGTTTATGCAAGAACTTTGTCAAACAATACAGGAATTTTTAACAGCCCACGGTATACCCGACTGGCTGGTTGTATTTTTAATTTCCGTCTGCCCTATACTTGAATGCAGACTCGGTATGTTTACCGCCATTGTACTTTTGGGTATGAATCCTTTTGTGGGATTCATAATAAGCTTTTTGGGAAATATTTTTCCCATACCGTTTATCCTTTTGCTTATTAACTGGATATTTGAAATTCTTAAAAAGGTTCCCGGTATAAAAAAATTTGTTTTTTGGCTGGAGGATAAAACCCTAAAAAAGCGTGACAAAATTGACAAATACGGTATTTGGGGGCTTTTGCTTTTTGTTGCCATTCCACTTCCCGGTACAGGCGGCTGGACAGGAGCCTTGTTAGCGTCGCTTTTGCACCTTGACAGGAAAAAGAGCTTTGGCGTTATATGCGTAGGCGTATTTATTGCAGGACTTATAATCACCATACTCAGCCTGATATTCGGGGCAGTTGTTTTCTAATGAACAGAGAAGAAAAATTTTTAATTGAAATATGCAGAGCATACCTTAATAAAGGTGATGTTGAATTTGACCGTGACATTAACTGGAAGGAGCTTTTTAAGCTTGCAAAGCACCACAATCTTTTGGGAATATGCTACTGCGTACTGAATAATTCAAAACACAAGGAGCTTATTCCCGGGATTTTTATAAAATCCGTTGAGGAAAAGTTCTTTGATTATGTGTACATATTTGAATTGCAGAAAAAATGTCTTGCCGAGGTTGAGGACCTGCTCACTGCCTCTCAGACGCGCCATATTTTGTTTAAGGGCGCAGTGCTTAGAAATCTTTATCCCGTGCCGGAAAGTCGTGCTATGGGTGATATAGACCTGCTTATCCCAAGGAATGACAGGGATAAGATTAAGGCTGTTCTGACCGGGGCCGGCTTTGACTGTACGGAGCAAAACGGCCCTGTGTACAACTACCGCAAGGACGGTGTGCTGCTGGAGGTACATACCGATATAATCAGCGAATTCGGTGCCGACGCCTTCAGTGACGCCTTTGAAAACGCTACGTTTGACGGCTGTACAGGCTACTTGGATGACAGCTATCATCTGGCCTATCTAATTGCCCACACGGCACATCATTTCAAATTCTACGGTGCCGGCATCCGCCACATTCTTGATTTGGCAGTTTTACAAATGGAAAGGCAAATTGAGCTTGACAAGGTCTTGGGATTATTAAAAAAAATAAACCTTGACACCTTCGGCAAGGTTATACTTTCCGTTTGCCGTGAATGGTTTGGCGTGGGTGAAAAATTTACAGACAATATTGACTCAACCTGCCTTTACCTGTGCAGGTGCGGTGTGTTCGGCAGCCTGCAGGAAAACAAGGGCGCAATTGTTTCCAGAAAGGAAATGGAAAAGGATGAAAATATGTCGCCCTTTATGATAAAGCTGCGGCTTGCCTTTCCGCCCTATGAAAAGCTTAAAAATATTAATTACATAAAATTCATTGACGGCAGACCTTGGCTTACGCCTTATGCCTGGTGCTACAGATTTTTCTATAATCTGAAAAACCGCAGGTCCTTTATGACCAATACCGTGAGTGAAATCGGTGATAAAAAAACAAAAATGCTGGCTCAAAAGGAGCTGGATTATTTTAAGGAGATAGGATTGTTATGATTTTTTTGATTGTTGTGATTGCTCTTATTTGCATTTTATTGGTGCTGTTTGCATATTGGTTTTTGGCAACAAAGGCAAACGGAAAATGCCCCTTGTGCATATTGAAAAAGCTGGGTATGCCCGGAAAAATAACAATGGATATATCCGAAACTGAGGATTATAACAACGGTGTTGCACAAACACCTCCTATGGGCTGGTCCAGCTGGAACACCTTCCGCAACCATATTGACCAGGATTTGATTATGGAAACTGCACAGGCAATGGTGGACAGCGGCCTTGCAGACGCAGGCTATCAGTATATTAACCTTGACGACTGCTGGCAAAGCTCTATGCGTGACTCCGACGGCAAGCTGCAGGGCGATTTAAGAACCTTCAGTAGAGGTATACCTGCACTTATTAAGGATATCAACCAAATGGGACTTAAGGTAGGTCTTTATTCCTCCAACGGCACTCACACCTGTGAGGATATGCCTGCGTCACTTGGTAACGAGGTTCTGGACGCAAGGACTATTGCT
>CAMBQD010000011.1 GCA_945869905.1 uncultured Clostridia bacterium
ACATCGGAGGAGGGCGGCGCACCGGCTGAATATGAAACATATTCAAATCCCCATGAAATTACTACAACACCTGATTACAGTATTTCAGATGCAAAGCTTTACTTAAAGCAGACACTCAGTGATAACTGGGGTGATTTGGGCTATAGCAGTGACCCATCCAACAGTTCAATTTCTTATAATAACAGAATTGAAAATATCAACGGTGCCGATTGCTATATGTTTACCTGTGAGGGTAAGACATTTGCGGTTGCAGTTAAGCTTTCAGCCGCTTACTATTGTCATAACGGTGAATACACACCGCTGAGCTTTAATAATACTGACATATTGTTTTAATTAACATAAATAATTAATAAAGCTTCTGCGATATCTTCGCAGAAGCTTTTTTATGCAAAAAACAACCTGAAGAAATACTTCAGGCTGTTTTCGTTATTATGCTATTAGTTTTTAAGACTGTGGAGCGGCGCGGGAATTTTACCGCCGCGATTAATAAACTGTGCAGGTGATTTTGTGTTCACCTTCATAACAGGTCCGCTTCCCAAAAGGCCGCCGAATTCCAGTTCATCACCGATGCTTTTACCAATTGCGGGAATAACTCTGACAGCAGTTGTTTTGCCGTTAATCATACCTATTGCCGCTTCGTCTGCAATGATACCGCTTATAACCTCCGGCGTTGTATCACCGGGTATTACAATCATATCAAGTCCCACGGAGCATACTGCAGTCATTGCCTCAAGCTTTTCTATTGTAAGGGAGCCTGACCTTGCGGCATCAATCATACCTGCGTCCTCAGATACAGGAATAAAAGCACCGGACAAGCCACCAACGCTTGATGATGCCATTACACCGCCCTTTTTAACTGCGTCATTGAGCATTGCAAGGCAAGCGGTTGTGCCTGCAGCACCGCACTGCTCAAGACCTATTTCTTCAAGAATATGTGCAACGGAGTCGCCAACTGCAGGGGTGGGGGCTAACGACAGGTCAACAATGCCAAAGGGCACTCCCAGTCTTCTTGACGCCTCAACACCTACAAGCTGTCCCATACGAGTAACCTTAAAGGCAGTTTTCTTAATAAGCTCCGCAACCTCATTGATAGAATATTCCGGGTGCTTTGATACTGCACTTCTTACAACGCCGGGTCCTGATACACCAACGTTTATTACGCAATCAGGCTCCGATCCTCCGTGTAATGAGCCTGCCATAATCGGATTATCCTCAGGTGCATTGCAGAACACAACAAGCTTTCCTGCGGCAATACAGTCCCGCTCCTTTGTAAGCTCTGCCGCCTCTTTAACCTTTTGTCCCATTAGCTTTACGGCGTCAAGGTTAATTCCTGCCTTAGTTGAGCCGATATTAACTGATGAACAAATGTGCTCGGTCTGTGCCAATGCCTGAGGAATTGAATTAATAAGCTCAAGGTCGCCTGCGGCAAAGCCCTTTTGCACCAAAGCGCTGAAGCCGCCGATGAAATTAACGCCTATTGTCTGCGCCGCCTTTTCTAAGGTGAGGGCATATTTTACAGGGTCGCCGCCACTGACACCGGCAAGTATTGCTATTGGTGTAACGCTGACGCGCTTGTTAATAATAGGAATACCGTATTCCTTTTCAATTTGCTCTCCTGTTTCAACAAGATTTTCTGCTTTTTTACAGATTTTATCGTAAATCTTTTGACAGGATTTATCTATGCTTGAGTCAGCACAATCCAAAAGCGAAATACCCATTGTAGTAGTTCTTATATCAAGGCATTCATCCTGAATCATTCTGATTGTTTCAAGAATATCATTAGTGTTAATCAAGGATTTATCCTCCTATATTCTGTGCATTGAGTTAAATATTTCTTCGTGCATTGCGTGTATGGAAAGATTATTGTCCTCACCATATCTTGTAAGCTCGTCGGAAAAATCGGTAAATTCAACGTTACTTGAGGAAATGTCTGCCATCATAATCATACAGAACATATCCTCCATAACTGTCTGAGATACCTCTGTAATATTGATATTGCTTTTGGCACATATTTCGGAAACCTTAGCAAGTATTCCCACTGTGTCCTTTCCCACAACTGTTATAACTGCTCTCATTTTGTTACCTCCGTAATAACATAAGATGTGAAGATTATAACAGAGTATAAAACTTTTTTCAATAAAGTACAGAAATATATTTAATTTTTTTTATTTGTGTGATAAAATAACAAAAACAATGCTTTATTTACCGAAAGGGGAAACTGTGATTTATAACAATATAGCGGATATGCACACCCACAGTGTGCTTAGCTTTGACGGCAACGATACCTGTGATGAGCTTTGTGAAAGTGCAATAGAGAAGGGAGCAAAATTTCTTGCAATTACCGACCATTGCGACATTGACGGTATGGATTCTAAGGCGGAGGAATTTTGCAGGCAGCAATTTAATCAAACCTATGAGACGGAAAAGAAATATGAGGGCAGGCTTAATGTTGTTAAAGGCTTGGAAATCGGTCAGGGAATTTACAGAAAGGAACTGACTGAAAAGGTGCTTGGTGAGCATAATTATGATTTTATATTAGGCTCCCTTCATAATCTTGAAAATATGGAGGATTTTTATTTCCTCGATTACAAAAGCTATGATGTGTATGAGCTTTTAAATATGTATTTTGAAGGATTGCTGGAGCTGGCACAGTGGGGTGCCTTTGATTCCCTTGCCCATCTTACCTATCCTTTAAGATACATTGTTGCAAGGGAAAGAATAAATGTTGATATGACAAGGTATTCGGAAATTATTGACAGTATTTTTGAAGCTCTTGTTAAAAATAAAAAAGCCCTTGAAATAAACACCTCCGGACTTTTTATGGCAATGCAGGATACTCTGCCAAATATCAGCTTTGTTAAAAGGTTTAAGGAGTTGGGCGGTGAATATATTACCGTCGGCTCTGACTCTCACTTTGCACAGAAGGTTTGTCAGGGCATTGACGAAGGATATAAAATTGCCTATGACTCCGGCTTCAGAAATATAACAGTATACAAAAATCGTCAGCCTATGCTGATACCTATTGAGTGAGGATGAATTATGGATAAGCTATTAAAATTGATTGAAAAAAATCCAAGGCTTTCCGACAGGGAATTGGCGGTTATGCTTGGAGCAGAGGAAAAGGACATTAAGGATAAAATACGCACCTTAGAGGAAAGCGGAATTATTAAGGGATACCGTGCAGTAATAGATAAGGAAAAAACTCAGGAACAGACTGTTACTGCCCTTATTGAAATAAAGGTGCATCCAAAATTTGAGCACGGCTTTGACGAGGTTGCCTGTCAAATCTCAAATCTTGACGAGGTTGAAAGCGTTTACCTGATGAGCGGTGGCTTTGACCTTGCCTGCCTTGTAACAGATAAATCATTTCAGGAGGTTGCAATGTTTGTGGCAAACAGACTTGCACCAATGGACAGTGTTATGTCAACTGCAACTCATTTTATTTTGAAAAAATATAAGGAGCAAGGCGCAGTATTTACCGATACACCAAAGGACGATAGGGGGAATATTTCCCTTTGATTAACTATGATAAATTTATAAATCAGCGAATAACAGATATAAAGCCCAGCGGAATAAGAAGGTTTTTTTCAATAGCTGAGGAAATGGAAAATGTTATTTCTCTCGGCGTGGGCGAGCCTGATTTCCTTACCCCTTGGCATATAAGAAGAAAGGGTATTGAGGCTCTTGAAAAGGGTACTACCCGCTATACCGCCAATGCAGGCTTGTTGGAGCTGAGAAATGAAATATCAAATTTTTATAAGAACAAATACAATGTAAGCTATAATCCAAAGGATGAAATACTTGTTACCGTAGGCGGATCTGAGGGAATTGATATGTGTATACGCACACTTGTATGTGAGGGTGATGAGGTGCTTGTTGTTGAGCCCTCCTTTGTGTGCTATAAGCCCATAGTTGAGATGTGCGGCGGTGTTGCGGTTTCCCTTGAAACAAAGTCGGAAAATAATTTCAGGCTTACTGCTGAGGAGCTTAAAAACGCAATTACGGATAAAACAAAGCTTTTAGTATTGCCCTTTCCCAATAATCCCACCGGTGCAGTTATGCGCAAGGATGACCTTGTGGCAATCTCAAGGGTTATTAAGGAGCATAATATTTTTGTCCTTTCGGATGAGATTTACAGCGAGCTTACCTACGGCGACCAAAAGCATATTTCAATTGCGTCTGTTACAGGTATGAAGGAGCGCACGGTAGTTATTAACGGCTTTTCAAAAACATATTCAATGACAGGCTGGCGTTTGGGCTATGCTATGGGACCTGAGCCTGTTATCAGGCAAATGACAAAGCTGCATCAGTTTGCCATTATGTCCGCTCCCACCAATTCTCAGTACGCCGCTATTGACGCACTGAAAAATGGTGATGAGGATATTGAAAAAATGCTTTGTGACTACGATATGCGCAGAAGATTTACCGTTAACGCATTTCGTGAAATAGGTCTTGATTGCTTTGAGCCTGAGGGTGCATTTTATGTTTTTCCCTGTATCAAATCAACAGGTCTTTCATCTGAGGAATTTTGTGAAAAGCTGATTATGAGCAAAAGAGTTGCAGTTGTGCCAGGTAATGCCTTTGGCGATTGCGGTGAAGGGTATATACGTGTATCCTATTGCTATTCGATTGAAAATATTAAAAAAGCAGTTATGCTTATCGGAGAATTTGTTGAGGAGTTAAAAGCGGAGAATAACAATGGAAATTAAAGTAAACGCATATGCAAAAATAAATCTTATGCTTGATATAATTGCCCTAAGAACAGACGGCTACCACGATTTGTTTATGATTATGCAAAGCATAGGCTTATATGACACCGTTACCGTTACAGAGAATAAATCAAGGAAAATCACAATTACCTGCAATATTGACGGCATTCCCCTTGATGAAAAAAATATTGCCTATAAAGCGGCAAAGGCCTTTTTCAAATCAACAAAAATCAAGAATAAAGGAATTAATATTGATATTGTTAAAAGAATTCCTCACGCCGCAGGTATGGCAGGGGGCAGTGCTGACGGAGCAGGTGTTTTAGTTGCTCTTAATGAGCTTACAGGCGCCGGTCTTACTGATGATGAGCTTTGTAAAATCGGCGTTAAAATCGGTGCCGACGTTCCTTTTTGTATTAAGGGCGGAACACTGCTGGCACAGGGAATAGGAGATGTGCTTAACAAGGTAAAGCCTCTCAGAAGGTGCTGTATTTTAATTGCTAAGCCTGACCACAGTGTTAACACAGGATATGCCTACAGTCAGTTTGACAAATTCGGCAAGGCACATACACCTGATAAATTAGGTATGCTTTGCGCCATGCAGGGCAGAGATTTATCTGATATTGCAATGCGAATGGAAAATGTATTTGAACAATTTATTGATGTGCCCAATAAGGTTGAGATTAAAAGTATTATGCGCGACTGCGGCGCGCTGGGCGTTTGTATGAGCGGAAGCGGACCTACTGTTTTCGGAATATTTGATGACAGGGAAAAAGCAGACATAGCAGCAGGAATGCTGTCTGATTATGCAAAGGATATTGCAGTAACAACACCTGTGTCAAAGGGATGTAAGATTGTGAAGTGATTTTATGATATATAATTATAATAATGAAAAATTTATTAATCGGTTTAAGGATATTTTAACGGCGGAAAAGCCCTTAAAAATTCTCTTTGTTGCCGGTAGGGACTATGACAGATACGGTTACAGAAATGCTATTAACTCACTTAAAATTCCCTGCGTTTCGTTTACAGATTTTGAGCCGTGTCCTGAGGTGTCCTCTGTAAAATCCGGCGTTGAGATTTTTAAAAACGAGGGCTGTGATTTTATCGTTGCCGTCGGCGGCGGCAGCGCAATGGACGTGGCAAAGGCTATAAAGCTGTTTGCCGAGTCAAATGTAAAAATCCTTGCAGTGCCCACAACTGCAGGTACAGGGGCTGAGGTTACTCGTTTTGCAGTGCTTTATAACAACGGTGATAAGGAGTCTGTAAGGAGCTTTGATATAATCCCCGATTATGCGATTTTTGATTACAGCACACTTGAGTCCTTACCTCACTATCAAAGGATTGTTACAGGCCTTGACGCCTTTTCCCACAGCATTGAGGCTTATTGGTCTGTTAATGCAACTGATGAAAGCAGAGAGTATTCAGCAGAGGCATTAAGGCTCTTCAATGACAATTTTGAAAGATATCTCAGTGACGATAAGTCCGCCTATGAGCCAATGATGAAATGCAGTGAGCTTGCAGGCAGGGCAATAAACATTGCACAGACAACTGCACCCCACGCAATGAGTTATAAGCTTCATAAGCTAAAGGGCTATTCACACGGTCAGGCTGTGGCACTTTGCCTTGCTTACATATGGCAGTATATGCTTGAAAACTGTGCCACTCCCGAGCTTGAAATACTCCTTGCAGAAACGGAAATTATATCTGGATATACACCTGATTTGCTCCAAAGGCTCCTTAAGGATTTAGGACTGTGCAATGACTTAACCTTGTCCATAACAGAGCTTGATGAGTGTGTTCACGGTGTTAATGTTGACAGAATGGGCAATCATCCAATGAAATTTGATTATGACGATATAGAAAATATATACCGTTCATTTATTAAAATAGTTTAATTTTTAACCGCTTGTGCATTTGTACAGGCGGTTTTTATAGCGTTAAAAAATTTTTTTGAAAAAAACACTAAAAACCTATTGACAAAGTAGGTGTTATGTAGTATATTGTAGTAAACCACAGGAAACCTATTAACATAGTAGGTAATGGAGGACACACAATGACAAAGCAACTTAACAAGCTGTTATACAGCAACTATAAAAATCAGCGAATGTGCTTTCGATGTTGCAACAGTAAATAGTTTTTAAAATAATTACACATATCGAAAGGAATTAATTATTATGTCTGAGTATAAATATCATTTTGAAACATTACAGCTTCACGTAGGACAGGAACAGCCGGACCCGGCAACAGATGCCAGAGCTGTTCCGATTTACCAAACAACATCATATGTTTTCAGAAACAGTGACCACGCCGCCGCAAGATTCGGTCTTGCAGACGCGGGCAACATTTACGGCAGACTTACAAATTCAACACAGGACGTGTTTGAAAAGCGTGTTGCGGCTCTTGAGGGCGGTGTTGCCGCACTTGCAACTGCTTCGGGTGCTGCGGCTCTTGCTTATACATTTCAGGCTCTTGCCACAGCAGGGGACCATATAGTATCTGCAAAAACCATTTACGGCGGAACATATAACTACCTTGAGCATACTATAAAGAATTCAGGTGTTACAACAACCTTTGTTGACCCTGATGATTTGTCAAACTTTGAAAATGCAATACAGGATAACACAAAGGCTGTTTTCTTTGAAACACTGGGCAACCCTAACTCAAATCTTGTTGATATAGAAAAGCTTGCTGAGATTGCACACAGTCACAATATACCGCTGGTGGTTGATTCAACCTTTGCCACTCCGTATCTGTTAAGACCAATTGAATACGGCGCCGATATCGTCGTTCATTCGGCAACCAAATTTATAGGCGGTCACGGTACTACCTTGGGCGGCGTAATTGTTGACAGTGGTAAATTTGACTGGAGAGTAAGCGGTAAATTCCCGCAGATAGCCGACGCAAATCCAAGCTATCACGGTATCAGCTTTGTTGATGCCGCCGGACCTGCCGCATTTGTAACATATATTCGTGCAATTCTCCTGCGTGACACAGGCGCAACAATTTCTCCCTTTAACGCTTTTCTTCTTCTTCAAGGCCTTGAAACACTTTCACTTCGTGTTGAACGCCATGTTGAAAACACAAAGAAGGTAATTGACTATCTTCTTTCAAACCCCAAGGTTGAAAGGGTTAATCACCCCAGTGTTGACGAAAGATATAAGGATTTGTATAACAAATATTTTCCAAACGGTGCAGGCTCAATCTTCACCTTTGAAATTAAAGGCGGTGAGAAGGAGGCTAAGCAGTTTATAGATAACCTTAAAATCTTTTCAATACTTGCTAATGTTGCAGATGTTAAATCACTTGTTATTCACCCTGCAACCACTACGCACAGCCAGTTAAGTCCTGAGGAGCTTGCTGAGCAGAATATTAAGCCAAATACAATCAGACTTTCAATCGGTACTGAGCATATTGACGACATTATTCACGATTTAGATCAAGCATTCAATTCATTAGACTAATTAAAGGAGATAATTATTATGTCAGTATATAAGTCAGCCCTTGACCTTGTGGGCAATACACCTCTTGTTGAGGTAAACAATTTTTCAAAGGAAAATAATCTTGATGCCAAATTACTTGTAAAGCTTGAATATTTTAATCCTGCAGGCTCGGTAAAGGACAGAATTGCAAAGGCAATTATTGAGGACGCTGAGCAAAAGGGAATACTTAAGGAAGGCTCGGTTATTATTGAGCCCACAAGCGGTAACACAGGTATCGGCTTGGCGGCAGTTGCGGCGGCAAAGGGCTACAGAATTATTATTGCAATGCCTGAAACCATGAGCGTTGAAAGACGTAATCTTATGAAGGCATATGGTGCAGAGCTTGTGCTTACAGACGGTGCAAAGGGAATGAAGGGTGCCATTGCCAAGGCAGATGAGCTTGCAAAGGAAATACCGAATTCATTTATTGCAGGTCAGTTCGTTAACCCCGTAAATCCTGCAACTCATAAGGCTACTACAGGTCCTGAAATTTGGAAGGACACTGAAGGCAAGGTTGATATTTTCGTTGCCGGCGTAGGAACCGGAGGTACTATTTCAGGTGTCGGTGAATACCTTAAGGAGCAAAATCCAAATGTAAAGATTGTTGCTGTTGAGCCTGCCACATCACCGGTGCTTTCAAAGGGTCAGGCAGGTCCTCATAAAATTCAGGGTATAGGTGCAGGATTTGTTCCCGATACCCTTAACACAAATGTTTATGACGAGATTATTACTGTTGAAAATGATGACGCCTTTGCCACCGGCAGAGCCTTTGCAAGAGCTGAAGGCGTGCTTGTTGGTATTTCAAGCGGTGCGGCACTATGGGCTGCAAAGGAGCTTGCAAAAAGGCCTGAAAATAAAGGAAAAACCATTGTTGCACTTTTACCTGATACAGGTGACAGATATCTTTCTACCCCTCTGTTTTCCGAATAATATTCCCCGTTATACAAACGCCCTTGACTTTCGTTGGTCAAGGGTGTTTGTTTTTTGGATATTTTTGAATATTACGCAAAATTTAATTAATAATAAAAAATGATGAAATTCCTATTGACAAGGTAGGAAATAAGTGATATCATCTCCTATTGAAAAGGTAGGTAATTAATTATGACTGTTTATGCAGATAATGCGGCAACAACAAAATTAAGCGATAACGCGTTTAATGCAATGGAGCCGTTTTTAAAGGAAATTTACGGTAACCCCTCATCACTTCATACAGTGGGGCAAATTGCAAAGGAGCATTTGGAAAATGCAAGGGAAACAATAGCATCATCAATAGGCGCTAATCCCAGAGAAATATATTTTACCTCCGGCGGCAGTGAGGCGGATAATCAGGCCATCAGAACGGCGGCTTATCAGGGCGCGAGAAAGGGTAAAAAGCATATAATTTCCTCCAAGTTTGAGCACCACGCAGTGTTGCACACCTTAAACGCACTTGAAAAGGAAGGCTTTACAGTTACACTGCTTGACGTATATTCAAACGGTGTTGTCAAGGCTCAGGACGTTGAAAATGCAATAACCGAAGAAACATGTCTTGTTACAATAATGACTGCAAATAATGAGATAGGTACAATACAGCCTATAGCAGAAATCGGAAAAATTTGCAGAGAAAAGGGTGTTTTGTTTCATACAGACGCTGTACAGGCAGTGGGGCATATACCTGTTAATGTTAATGATATGTATGTGGATATGCTTTCTGTTTCTGCACATAAATTTCACGGACCTAAGGGAATAGGCTTTCTTTACGTTAAATCAGGTATTCCTGTAAAAAATCTTATTGAGGGTGGCGCACAGGAAAGAGGAAAGCGTGCAGGTACCGAAAATCTTCCTGCAATTGCAGGAATGGCTGCGGCATTAAAGGATGCAGTGGATAATCTTGAAGAAAATGCAAAAAAGGTTACCGCAATGCGCGATAGGTTGGTCGAAGGACTTAAGGGTATTGAAAGAAGCAGGATAAACGGCGATATGGAAAAGCATCTGCCCGGCACACTGAATATGTGCTTTGAGGGGATTGAGGGCGAAAGCCTTTTGCTTTTACTTGATATGAAGGGCATATGCGCCTCCAGCGGCTCAGCCTGCACCAGCGGCAGTCTTGACCCGTCACACGTTTTGCTTGCCATCGGTGTACCTGTTGAAATTGCGCACGGCTCTCTGCGCCTGTCCATCAGTGAGTATAACACTATGGAGGAAATGGAGCACATTATTAAAACCGTACCGCAGGTGGTTTCATACCTGCGTTCTATATCACCTGTTTGGGAAAAGATTACAAGGGAGGAAAAATAAATTATGGCTTTATATTCAGAAAAAGTTATGGACCACTTTACAAATCCAAGAAATGTTGGTAAAATTGATGATGCAGATGGTATCGGCGAGGTTGGCAACGCAAAATGCGGAGATATTATGAAAATATATATCAAGGTGTCCGACGACGGTATTATTGAGGACGTTAAATTTAACACCTTTGGCTGTGCGTCGGCTATCGCGTCAAGCTCAATGGCAACAGAAATGATTAAGGGTCAACCCATTGACAAAGCATTGGAGCTGACCAATAAGGCTGTTGTTGAGGCATTGGACGGCTTGCCACCTGTAAAAATTCACTGCTCTGTTCTTGCAGAGGAAGCTGTCAAAATGGCAGTTAAGGATTATTATGATAAGAAAGGCATTTCCTATGACCCTGCACAGTTTTGTGAGGGCAATTGTGAGTGCTGCGGAGAACATTAAATGATTAAAGACATTCAGCAGGAAATTATTAAGCTAAAGAAAGAAAAGGATATTTGTATTTTGGCGCATTGCTACCAATCACCTGAAATACTTGAGGTGGCGGATTTTGTGGGTGATTCCTTTGCACTTTCCGTTGAGGCGTCAAAGGTGCCGAATAAAACCGTTATTATGTGCGGAGTTCGCTTTATGGCGGAAACCGTTAAAATTCTCTCTCCTGATAAAAAGGTTATACTTTCTAATTCCGATGCGGGATGTCCAATGGCAGAGATGATGGACAGGGAGGTTATTGCTCAGGTTAAGCAGCAGTATCCCGATTACACTGTTGTTGCATATATAAACACAACAAGCGAGCTGAAAACAATATGTGACGTATGCGTTACATCATCATCTGCACTTAAAATTTGTAAAAAAATTGATAACGACAATATTCTTTTTATTCCGGATTGTAATTTGGGCGACTGGATTGCAAGGCAGCTTCCTGAAAAGAACTTTAAGCTGCTTAACGGCGGATGCCCGACTCACGCCAGAATGTCTGAAAAAGACGTTTTAAAAGCAAAGCAAAAGCATCCTGATGCGCTTTTCCTTGTTCATCCGGAGTGCAAGCCTGAGGTGGTGGCACTTGCCGATTACGTTGGATCTACAACAGGCATTATGAATTTTGCCAAGGAAAGTAAGGCAAAGGAATTTATTATCGGTACTGAAAACAGTATTGTTACACACCTTCAGCTTGAATGTCCGGACAAGATGTTTTATCCGCTTTCAAAGGATTGCATTTGCCATAATATGAATGCTACCACCCTTGTTGACGTGCTTAATTGCTGTAAGGGTGAATTCGGTGAGGAAATAACCCTTGATAAAGAAATTTATGAGGGTGCTAAGAGATGTATTGACGAAATGATAAGGCTTGGTTAAATGAGTAAAAAAGTAATTGTCGCAATGAGCGGCGGCGTTGATTCCAGCGTTGCCGCCTTTTTAATGAAGCAAAGTGGCTTTGATTGTATCGGTGCCACAATGAAGTTGTATGATAACGATGATATAGGCATAAGCCGTGAAAAAACCTGTTGTTCTCTTGACGATATTGATGATGCAAGGGCGGTTGCAAGGCGCTTGGAAATGCCGTATTATGTATTTAATTTTAAGACAGAATTTGAGAAAAAGGTCATAGACAAGTTTATTTCTACATACGAAAACGGCGGTACCCCCAATCCCTGCATTGACTGTAACAGGTATCTTAAATTTGAAAAGCTTTTTCAGCGAATGAAGGAGC
>CAMBQD010000012.1 GCA_945869905.1 uncultured Clostridia bacterium
TTTCAGCATAATTATCCCTCCGAATTTATATTATCATATGCAGTATTTTTATGCAAATATATATTTTGTTGTTGCCTTTTTTTAATTATAAGTGTAATATTGTACTATAATTGCTAAGAGAGGTTTTTTTAATGGTATATAGTAACGTGCTTGATGCCATAGGTCACACACCTATCATCAAGCTTAACAGAATGGTTGATGAGGATTCGGCAGATATACTTGTTAAATTTGAAGGTCTTAACGTAGGCGGCTCAATTAAAACAAGAACTGCATATAATATGATTTGCGATGCCGAGGAAAAGGGACTGATAAATAAAGATACGGTTATTGTTGAGCCAACCAGCGGCAATCAGGGCATAGGCCTTGCATTAGTTGGTGCAGTTAGGGGATACAAAACTGTAATAATTATGCCCGATTCCGTCAGCCGTGAAAGAAGAATGCTGGTGGAGCATTACGGCGCTAAGGTTATTCTTGTACACGATGCCGGCAATATAGGTGACTGTATTGAGGAATGTGTAAATACCGCCGTTGAAATGAGTAAAAACAACCCTAATGTTTTTATCCCTCAGCAGTTTGAAAATCCTGCAAATCCAATGGTGCACAGGCATCATACGGGCTTGGAAATATTGGAGCAGGTGGCTGGTCCTATTCACGGCTTTTGCTCGGGTATCGGTACAGGCGGAACAATAACAGGCATAGGTGAGGTGCTTAAGGCGCAAAACCCTGATATAACAATCTGGGCGGTTGAGCCTGAAAATGCGGCAATACTTGCCGGCGGAACAGTGGGCACTCACAACCAAATGGGTATCGGTGACGGAGTTATTCCCAAAATACTTAACCAAAATATTTATGAGGATATCTGCATTATTACCGATGAGGAGGCAATCAGCACCTCAAAGGATTTGGCAAGGATGGAGGGCTTAATGTGCGGCATCAGCAGTGGTACAAACGTTGCCGCCGCCAAAAAGCTTGCAAGGCTTTTAGGCAAGGGTAAAACCGTTGTAACCGTTCTTCCGGACACTGCAGAAAGGTATTTTTCAACACCGCTTTTTGAAAATGACTGAGGATTGATATGATTTTAAAAACACCGTCTTTTTACAAAGACTTTAAATGTATTGCAAGCAAATGTCCCGATTCCTGCTGTCAGGGATGGGAGGTTGACGCAGACTGTGAGTCACTTGAATACTATAAAACCCTGACCGGTGATATCAAAGAAAGAATTGACAGCGTTCTTGAT
Source organism: uncultured Clostridia bacterium (assembly GCA_945869905.1). Classification (GTDB taxonomy): domain Bacteria; phylum Bacillota; class Clostridia; order Oscillospirales; family Acutalibacteraceae; genus Eubacterium_R. Next base: position 1,238 of record CAMBQD010000012.1, read on the forward strand.
AACGACGAATTCGGCAACACAATTTTTAAGCTTGCAGACAAAAAACGCTGTCCCTTTTTAAACAGTGAAAATTTGTGTGATATGCACATTGCCATCGGTGGCGAGCATACACCTTATACCTGTAGAATGTTCCCTCGCTTTATAAATGATTTCGGCGGTACAAGAGAAATGGGAATTTCCTTTTCATGTCCGGTGGCATCTGATATGATGTTTGATTTAAAAGAGCCAATGAGCTTTGTCAGTGAAATAAATAACCTGCCGCCGCAGTTAAATGAAATTGATGCCCAAACCTATTTTTATCTTTTGAAGGCACGTGACAAAGCCTTTTCAATTGTTCAGGACAGAGTAATTCCCATAAACCAAAGACTCATAAACCTCCTTGATTTCGGTGTGGAAATTCAAAAGGATTTAGAGGAGTATACTGAGGGCGATGACGATATTGATTTTTTTGATGTGTTTAAAAATCCCGAATTAATTAATCCTCAGTGGCTTGAACGTGTGGAGCAGGGCAGGGCTAAGCCTGTGTCCAACAAAATATTTAATGAAAATATTGCGTCATATTTTATTTTCAGATATTTCTTAACTGCCGTTAACGACTATGATGTGCTTTCAAAAATTAAAATGGCGGTTGTGGGTGTTTTAATTGTAACTTATTTTGGTGAGGATAGCTGGACAATTCATCTGTGGAGCAAGGAAACAGAGCATTCTCAGTATAATATGGACAGGTATAAAAAATTACTAAAATCCGCAAAATGCCTGTCAGTTGACAATCTAAAAAAAAGAATATCGCAGTAAAAAACACCGTGCTTTGCACGGTGTTTTTTGCTTACTTATATATTCTCGGTATTCTTGGATTAACCATTAGCGGTGAAATGTCAACGCTTGCCAAATCACCGATTTTCACATCACTGCCCGTTATATCAACTGCAGTGTGTGAAAGCCCTATTTCGCCTATAACGCTGTACATTCTGCCGTTGATTTTTACATACATCTGTTGCTTTTTTAAATATTTCTTAAGCTGTGAAAGTACAGAATGTAAATCGGCAATTTCCTTTTCCTTTGTTAAGCCGAAGCCGTCATAATGACCGATTGGAACAATGGCAATTTTCGTTTCACGCTTTGTTTTATATAAGCCGTTGTAGCCGATTGAATAGCCGGCAGGAACTGTTTTTATTTCTATTACATCAGCCTCCAGACTGCCCAGTCTGTTCAGCCTTGTTTTACTTTTTGTAATAACTCTGCCCGTAAAGGCTGAGCCTATCCTTACACTGTCAAGACAAACGTCCTCAACATTAAGCAGTGCAGGGGAGTTTGCGGCGTGCAGTAAACCTACTTTTTTGCCGGCCTTTTCTATTTGTGCAACGGTGTCCTTAAACAGTACAAGCTGTGCCTTTGTTAGCTGAGTATTTGTAAAGGCAGATGAAAAATGTGTGTATGCCCCGATAAAATCCAAGTTCTCAAAATCGTAGCACTTAATTGCATCATTAACCTGACTTGGCATAAAGCCGTATCTGCCCATACCAGTGTCAATTTTAAGGTAGCACCTTGTCTTAACACCTAAAGCACCTGACACCTCGTTCATAGCCTTTGCACTGTTAAGGGAGCCGATGGTGGCAATGCAGTTGTTTTTTGCAATAATCTCTGCCTCCGCCTTAATGCCGGTGGAGCGCATAACAAGGATATCAAGACTTCCGATTACTTCCCTTAATTCTGCAATGTCGTCAACCTCTGTTACGGCAAAGGTTTTTATGTCATTGTCCTTAAGAATTGAGGAAAGCTCTTTAATCCCAAAGCCGTAGCCGTTGCCCTTTACCACACCGATCAGCGGCACGCCTGCTTTTTCTTTGACTATATTTATATTTTCCTCAAGTAGCTTTTTGTCAATTACATATCTGCTCATATTTTTACCTTATCTTTTCAAGAACCTTGGTTGCAAGGTTATAAAGCTTGTATACAGGCTTGTTTATAACATAGTCAAACTCGCCCACAAATTCCTTCATATATCCGCCGAATCCGTGCTTAAATCTCCACAGTCCGTAATGGGGATTGTCAGGATTTTGGCAGTCGCCTGAAATTCCGCCGAAATCATAAACCTTACAGCCGCATTCCATACCCCACTGCATCATGGCCCACTGCAAAGCATAGTTTGGATAAACATTTCTGTGGGCGTTTGATGATGCACCGTATTGGTATTTCATCACATTCTGTCCCCATTTAATTGCAATGGTACCTGCGATAGCCTGTCCGTTATAGTATGCCATATACAGCCTTGCGTCGTCAGTCATACAGTCAAGTATCTTTTCAAAATATTCCTTCGGCCTTGTGGAAAAGCCGTCACGTTCGCCGGTTTCACTCATTATTCTTACAAAATCGTCCAAGGCCTCCTTGCCGCAGATTTTTACCTCCACGCCTTTTTTGGGGGCCTTTCTGATTCTGTTGCGGTAATCGGATTTGAAGGTGAGCATAAGCTCCTCCTCATTCATACCGTTATAGTCAAAGCAGTAAACAAATCTGGGCTGAACATTCTCAAAGTCCATACAGCCCGGATTAAGCTCAATAAATCCCTTATTAAGCACGTGCTCCTTGAATGCTTTGTTTTCAATTACTATTTCAGGGTCGATTTTTATGCAGTACGCCTTGTATTCCCTGCCGATTTCAAGCAAGCCGTCAAAGAGCCTGTCAAAGGTGTCAAAGTCGTTTTCGTCACAGACAAAGCCCCTGCAGCAGTACATAAGGGAGCTTTTTATTACAGGTATTGAACGTATAAGAACAGCGGCAGAGCCTTTAATTTCACCGCTGTCATCCTTAAGCATAATCGCCTCAAATTTCCAAGCGTCCTTTACTCTTGCCCATTTTGATGAGTGCTGGAAAAGTCCCTTAGGATGATTTTTTATAAAATTTTCATACTCGTCAAGGTTGTCCTTGTTTACTCTAACAATCATTACAAATACTCCGATAGCTTTTATTTATCACAGACTATTATATCAAATTATGCACATCTTGTCTATATTGACTTTTATTGCCATTTAGGTATAATATATTTAAAGTATATTTTAGAGGGGTACAATTATGGCAAAATACAGATGGGAAGATCCGTCAATCTTTAAAATCAATAAGGAGGACGGTCATTCACTTATGCTTCCGTATGATGACGAGGAGTCTGCACTTTCAGGTGAGGACAGCAAATATAAGCAGTCCCTTAACGGAATGTGGCAGTTCCATTGGCAGAGAGGCCTTAAAAATCAGCCGGAAAATTTTGAACAGACGTCCTTTGACGCAAGTGGCTGGGATGAAATACGTGTTCCGTCAGTTTGGCAGACGGAGGGCTATTCCGTTCCTTACTATTATGCCTCAACTTTTCCAAAGGCAATCAGCAGAAGCAGAGCAAAAATTCCTTCTATTGACCACAATATGCAGGAAATCGGCTTTTACAGAAAAACCTTTGTGCTTGACGACGCCTTTGACGGCAGGGAGATTTTTCTGCATTTCGGTGCGGCTAAATCAGCTCTTGAGGTTTATGTTAACGGTGAGTTTGCGGGATATTCTCAGGGCTCCATGGTGCCTCACGAGTTTAATGTAACAAAGCTGCTTAAAAAGGGTGAAAACCTTATCTGTGCAAAGCTATACCGTTACTCTGACGGTACATACCTTGAGGACCAGGATATGTGGTGGCTTTGCGGTATTTACCGTGAGGTTTATCTCTATGCCGAGTCAAAGCTATGCCTCAGGGATTTCTATATCAAGACAGATTTTGACGTTGATTACAAGGACTCCGACTTAAGCCTTGACGTCTTTTTGAAAAACTATAACAACATTAAGGGTAATTGCGTTGTTGATACAAAGCTTATCTCGGAAACCGGCAGGCAGTTGCCTATAGGTGTTAAGGATATTGACCTTTCCGGCGGTGAAGAAAAGCTCCATTTTGATGCAAAAATAAAGGCACCTAAAAAATGGTCTGCTGAGGCACCTAATCTTTATACACTTGTTATGACCGTTTCCGTTGACGGTGAAATTATTGTTGTTAAAACATACAAGGTTGGCTTTAAAAAGGTGGAAATCAAGGGAGAAAAGATTTATTTCAACGGTATGCCTCTTATGATCAGAGGTGTAAACCGCCATGATTTTGACCCTGATTACGGCTGGGCTGTTCCTAAGGAGCGCTATACTCAGGACCTTGATATAATGAAGCAGAGTAACATCAACTCAATCCGTACATCTCATTATCCCGACGACCCGTATTTTTATGAAATGTGTAACAGGTACGGCTTTTACGTAATGGATGAATGTGATTTGGAAACTCACGGCGTAAGGCGTAAGGGCGTTCCCGGCTCCAATCCGATGTGGACTGCCGCAGTGGTTGACAGAATGGAGCGTATGGTGCTGCGTGACCGTAATAATCCCTGCGTATTTATGTGGTCGCTGGGTAACGAGGCAGGCGACGGCGATAACTTTATGCGTATGAAGGAGGCCGCCCTCAAACTTGATGACACAAGGCAGTTCCATTATGAAGGCGACTTTGACCAGACAAAGAGCGATGTAATTTCACGTATGTATCCCACAGGGGATGTTATGGAAAAGCTGGGCAATAAGCAGGAAATCAAAATTTCTCTTTATGATAATATTGCAAATCAGCTTGCGGCTGACAGTAAGCCTATTAAGCCTGAAATGTACGTGGGCAAGCCAATTGTACTTTGTGAATATGCTCATTCTATGGAAAATTCACTCGGTAATTTCCAGGAGTATATGGATGATTTTGAAAAGTACGACAATATGTGCGGCGGATATATCTGGGACTTTGTTGACCAGACGTTGCACGTTAAGGATGAAAACGGAAATGATAATTATCTTTACGGTATAGATTTTGAAGGTCAGGAGCCTAAAAGGATTATTGATATTCCAAACACAACTGCAATGACCGGCTCAAACAGAGCATTGTGTGCAAACGGAATTATAGGTGCTGACAGAACTCCTCATCCCCAGATTACCGAGGTTAAGAAGGTTTATCAGGAAATTAAAACAGAGGCCTTTGATTTAATGGCAGGCAAGTTCAGGGTTAAAAATAAATTCCTGTTTACCGATATTTCAAACTATAAGTGCAAGTGGGTACTTAAGGCAGAGGGCGAAATCATCGAGTCAGGCGAGCTTGATAAGTTTGAGTGTGAGCCGCTGTCCGAAACCTTTATTACCATTCCTTATTCCGTTGACAGTATACCAAAGGATAAGGAGGTTGTTTTGACAGTTTCCTTCTTCACAAGAAAGAAAACACTTGGACTTAAGTCAAACTATGAAATTGCATGGGACCAGTTTATTATCAACGAAATGCCCCAGCCGGCCCAGCCTGAAAATGACGGCGACCTGAATTTCACCGTTAAGGGCAAAAGGGTAACTGTTGAAAATGACGACGTAAAGGTTGTTGTTGATAACGGTAAAATTGTCAGCTACGTTATTGACGGCAGGGAAATGCTTGTAGGCCCTATGATGCCAAACTATTTCCGTGCGTTAACCGATAATGATATCGATTTCCTTAACTTTACACCTATGTGGACAAAATTCCATCCGTTCTATAAGTGGCAGAGAGCAACTAAGCATACCAATGCCGTTAAGACGGAGGCAAAGGCAGGCAGTGACAATTCTGTTGAAATTCATATTGCCTTCAGCACAGCAGGTCTTAAGGATTCCGTTGCTACATATAAGATTTATCCTGACGGCAGGATTTATGTGTACCATTCTGCCACACCTATTGCCAATATGATTAGATTCGGTTATCAGATGACCTTGCCAAAGGATATGGAATTTGTTAAGTGGTACGGCAGGGGACCTGTTGCTACCTACTGTGACAGAAAGACAGGCGCAAAGATTGACGCGTACTCCTCCACGGTTACAGACCTGGATTACCGTTATATGCGTCCACAGGAGTCCTCTAACAGAACGGATATGCGTTATATGACAATCACCGATAAGAAGGGTAAGGGACTTAAGTTTACTGCTTATTTCAATGACCCGCTTAATTTCTCAGCCTATCATTACACCACTGACGGTCTTGAAAGGGCTACTCATATTAACGATATTCCTTATGAGGATATTACAACTCTTAACATTGACCATATGCAGTGTGGTGTGGGCGGTGACCTGCCGGGTCAGGCGTTTGTACGTGAGCCGTATCTTATGAAAAAAGGAGTTAAGCAGGCATACTCATTTGTTATGGAGCCTGTGAGATAATAAGCTATGAAAAGAGTATTTGCTTTTGTTGGTTTTTCAATTGCAATTACTCTTTTTTTGCTTAATTGCCTTCCTTTTGAGTCAGCAAAATTTATATTGTTATCAGCAGTGATATTGCTTATTTTGTCACTGCTGATAAAGGCATTAAGACAGGAAAGGGTTATGCCGTTGGTTTTCGGCAGTGCAGTCTTTGCCTGCCTTATTTTTATAATATCAATGCAGTCAAATGTGCAGGTGCAGAAAAATCTTGACGGTAAAACTGCCTGCTGCAGCTTTCAAATTGTTGATATTGAAAGCAAAACAGAGGGCGAATATCTGTATACCGTAAAAACAAATTTCGTTGATTTGCCTGACGCACCTCAAAATATTAAGCTTAAGGTGAAAGCAAACGGTAAAATCAACGCGGATTATTATGACAATGTTAATGGCTTGGTGACCTTTTACAGCTTTGCGGATAACGGATTTGATTCCTACGGTGACTACGGCGACGGTATATTTATTAGGGCAAAGCTGATTAACAGTGAAGCAAAAGCAAATAATAAAAAACCGCCTAATTATTACATCATTAAGCTGAGATTAAAAATCAAGGATATCCTATATGACAATCTTGACGAGGAAAAGGCAGGGCTTGGATTGTCGCTTTTTACAGGTGATAAACGCCTGCTGAACGATGACATTAAGGAGTCATTCCAGGTCTGCGGCATATCCCATATGACTGCAGTGTCAGGACTGCATATATCAATTATCTGCTTGAGCATATACTTTCTTTTAAAGCTTTTGAGGGTGCCGAGGATACCCTGTACCGTGGTTACCCTTGCGGTACTGCTGGTATATTCAGGCATTGCGGATTTTTCAAAATCTGTCATCAGAGCAGGAATAATGATAACTGCAATGCTGATATCAAAGCTTGTTAACAATAAGGCGGATACTCTTAATTCCCTTGGCTTTGCAGTGTTTATTATTTGCCTTAATCCCTTTGCCGTTACCGACGCAGGTGCCGTTTTGACGGTGTCGGCAGTTGTTGGACTATCTGTTATTAAGCCTGCAATTGACATAAGAATAAGGCCTGAAAATAAAGCCTTAAGGTATTTTTATGACGGATTTTTTACAGGTGTATGTGTGCTTGCCGCCACATTTCCTGCAATGTGGTTTTTCTTTGGTAATGTAAGCCTTTTGGCACTTATACTGAATATTATCGGTATTCCTTTGCTGGAGCTGGCGTTGATATCATTACTGCTGTTGTGCCTCCTTTCGCCGATTCCTTTTCTTGCATTTATTCCCAAATGCCTTTCCTCCTTCTCTTTGGGTTCCCTTATTGATATTGCGGATTTCTCAAAAAGTCATTTTGAATTTCTTTACCTTAATGTCTCCGACGGCTTATACGGTGTAATGATAGCAGGCGCTTTGCTGTTAATAGCATTTTCTCTTTTGGCTACAAATAAGATTGATATTAAAACAGTAGCTGCTCTTATTTCCGTTATGGTTGTCACAGTAACTGCCTTTTCCGTATTTGATTATAGGAGCAACGCATATTTGACCGTGTCAGCCGACGGTGCGGTAATTGTTCGTGACAGAGATACAATGCTTGCCATTGATATTGATGAAAACGGTGATTGCTATTTGCTGGAGGATATTGTGGGCACAAAGAAATATGACACCTCAGTGGCAATAAATTCATTAAAATGCCAAAACGGTATTACGGATGCTTTGCCAAATACAGAATTTGCTTCATATGACGGGGAAATGCCATATCTGTGTGAGCACATAAGCGTTTCATATGAAAATGATATTTTATGCGTTTCTGTTTACAATAAGGTCTTTAAAATTTATGAGGATTATGTTACAATAGACAGCTGTAAGGTCTATAGGGACGTTTATGACAGATTTTCTCAAACAGGTGATACAACATTTGTTGTTACGGAAAACGCTGAAATTCAAATTAAGCAAGCCGTTTTAGGCTTGTTTGGATTTATCTTATTTGATTAAGGAGGGATATTAATGGCAAGGCTTAACGAGCAGCAGCTCAGGTTGCAGATAAAGGAAGAAAGCTTTAATAACGCTTACCTTATTTACGGCGAAGAAAGCTATCTTAAGGAGCATTATATTTCTCTGCTTAAAAAGAAAATTGTTGACCCTGCCTTTGAGGCATTTAATCTTCATATTTTTGAGGGTAAGGATTCCTCCCTTGACGATATTTTAAAGGACGCACAAATGCTCCCTATGATGAGTGAATATAATTTTGTGCTTGTGCGTGATTACCCTGTGGAAAAGTCTAAAGGGGATATAAAGCTCCTTTGTGAATTTTTACAGGATGTACCTGAAAGCACAGTGTTTATTTTGCTTTATGATGCTTTAATTCCCGATGTTAAAGGTGCCGGATTTAAGAAAATTACAGATGCCTTTGACAAAGCAGGGGCAGTTGTTGATATGCAAAAAAGAAGCGAGTCCGATGTGGCAAAGCTATTGGTAAGCGGCGCAAAAAAAAGAGGCTCCGTCCTTGATATAAATAATGCAAGGTACCTTATCTCTCTGTCAGGCAACGATATGAAAAATCTTTTAAACGAGCTTGATAAGCTTTCGTATTTTGCACAGGGGCAGGAGATAACAAAGGAAATTATAGACAATATGGCAACCAAATGCCTTCAGGCAAGGGTGTATGACTTGTCCAAGGCAGTGGTATCCGGCAATACAGATGCCGCCTGCGGTATTATTGACACCCTTATACGTATGAAGGAGGACCCAATACTTATTCTTGCCGTTATCGGCGGAGTGTATGTTGATATGTACAGGGTTAAGTGTGCCAAGGCTGCAGGGTATACCTATGACGATGTGGCAAAGCATTATAATTACAGGGGCAGGGAGTTTGCCCTTAGAAATGCCTCAAGGGATTGTGCAAAGCTTACTGAAAATCAGCTTAGGAAATCCCTTGATGAGATTATTGATACGGACGTTAAGCTTAAAAGCACAGCTATTGATAAAAAACTGCTTTTAGAGGAGCTGATTGTAAAGCTGGTTTTAATTGCCAAAGAGGTGCATTATGCTTAAAATTAAAGAGGCGGTTATTGTTGAGGGCAGGTATGATAAAATTAAGCTTTCCAATTTTCTTGATACTCTCATTATAGAAACCAATGGCTTTGGAATATATAAGGATAAGGAAAAGCTGAAATTTATACGCAGGCTTGCTGAGGAAAGGGGAATAGTTATCCTTACCGACTCAGACCACAGCGGCTTTCAAATAAGAAATTATGTGGCAGCAGGCATACCGAGGGAAAGGATTAAGCATATCTACATACCCGATATTACCGGCAAGGAAAAAAGAAAGGCGCAGCCCTCAAAGGAGGGTAAGCTGGGCGTTGAGGGTATGAGTGATGAGCTTTTGCTTAACCTCTTTAAGAATATAGGTATTGAGCCTGAGCAGGCTGAAAAATCACAGCAGGTAACAAATTATGATTTGCTTGAGCTTGGTCTGTCGGGTGCTCCCAATGCAAAGGAAAATAAAAAGAAACTCCTGAAAAAATTAAATCTTCCGGAGTTCCTTTCCACAAGTTCTTTACTGTCATATATCAATGGAGCAATGACAAGAGAATGCTTTATTAAGCTTTGCTCTGAGCTGTAACTAAATAATTATTATTTTGGACCTTTGCTCTGTTCCGCAGGGCAAGGGCTTTTTATATCCCAAATTATATAAATCCGTGCATTTACATTCAAGCTCAAGAAGCCTTTTGCCGTCATCACTCAGCTCCTTAATGTCTGCATACCTGCTGATGATGGGCAGGGCAGCAGATTTTTTCATCTGCGCCAGTATTTCCTTGCCTCTGCTGTTAAAGCCCAAAACACGTATATACGGCACATCTTTTGTATATTCGGATGTTATATCCAAATATGCCCTTAAAATAATTCTTCTTATTCTTGAATGTGTATATCTCTTTGTTTTGATTTTATCGTATATTTCATCAAGGCCTGCCGACGTCCTTACAGCCTCCACAATTCTGTTTTCAAGCCCTTCCGTAACATCGTCAATTTGAAAAAAATTCTCACTGCTCATTGTTCTGAGCTTGGAAAGTATTGCAACCTGGCAGTTTTTCATAGAGCAGATATCATCAAGGCTCATAGCCTTTCTTATGGCAGAGGCACTGTAAATTTCATCATCGGTATCATGCCCTTTGCCTATTCTTTTAACGGCTCTGCAGGGGAGATTTGTTTCACTGATATACTCAACGGCAAGAATATTGTTTGGCGTATTAAGTATATCACTGCCCACAGCCTCCTGTACGGCAACGGGATAGGACAGCCCCTCCTTCATTTTTACCTTTATTTCATCTTGGCAGGAGTTAATTTTTTCGGCAACCTCTGTGAGAATTTTAATATCGTCACATTCCGCACCAAAGGCTATTTCATCAATGATTCCCGTTTTCTCTAAAATCTGTACTGCATATTTGCCAAAGCCCTTTGCAGACATAAGGGAATAGGCACAGGGAAGCTCAAGAACCAAATCCGCACCGTTTTCCAGTGCAGACCTTGCTCTTGTGAATTTGTCATATACCGCAAACTCGCCGCGCTGTAC
>CAMBQD010000013.1 GCA_945869905.1 uncultured Clostridia bacterium
AAAAAATATTGTTAATAAAATAAAAATCTAAAAAAAATGTTAAAAAATTTTATAGATTGTTAACCAAAAGAACAAAAAAACAACAATTTATGATGGTAAAATAAACCCAATGAAGTAAAGGAGAAAATGAAATGAGTACAAAAATTCTTGTAGTTGACGACGATCCTAATATTTGCGAGCTTTTAAAGCTTTATCTTGAAAATGAGGGATATACAGCTTTTGTGGCAAACGACGGTCAGGAGGCTGTTAATGTGTTCCGCAACAAATCACCTGAGCTTGTTTTGCTTGATATTATGCTTCCTAAAATGGACGGCTGGCAGGTATGCCGTGAAATCAGGAAAACCTCAAACGTACCAATCATTATGCTGACAGCCAAGGGCGAGGTGTTTTACTCGGTGCTGGGAATTTTGCTGGGTGAAGACGACTATGTTACCACGCCCTTTGACGCAAAGGAGGTTATGGCAAGAATTAAGGCTGTTTTGAGAAGAGCAAACGGCAGTACTGCAGATGAGGACAACAGCAAAAAAATTGTTGTTTACGATAATCTTGAAATAAACATAATCAATTATGAGTTAAAGGTTAAGGGCGTGCCTGTTGACACACCCCCTAAAGAGCTTGAGCTTATTTATCACTTTGCGTCAAATCCAAACAGGGTATACACCCGTGACCAGCTTCTTGACGAGGTTTGGGGATTTGATTACTACGGCGATTCACGTACGGTTGACGTGCACGTAAAGCGCCTGCGTGAAAAGCTGGAGGGCGTATCCGACAAGTGGTCACTTAAGACCGTATGGGGCGTAGGATACAAATTTGAAACAAAGGAATAAATAAATGTCTGTAAAGGAAACTCTTAAAGGGCAGTATTTAAAAAACAATATATTTGCAAAGTATTTCATATTGTTTGCGGCAATTTTCCTTTTGGTAATGACTATTCTGGGCACTACGCTGACAATACTTGTTAACGTGTATACCCAAAATGAAAACACAAAGCTGCTTAAGGAAAACACCCAAACCATTGCAGACACTGTAAAATCAACACTGATTGTTCAGGATATGAACGATTATTACTCCGTTGAAAAGGAAATGATATGCAGTACTCTTAACATCATTTCAAATTCAATTGACGCCGATATTTTTGTGTGTGATGTTGAGGGCAATGTTATACTCTGCAAGGAGAAGGCAAGCTCCATACCCTTGTTTGGTGAGATGCCGCCCTGCTCCTATCACAACGAATTTACAGTAGGCGATGTCCTTCTTAAAAGCGTTTATGAGGGCGGATATGTGGGCAAGGGCAGTGTCAGCGGCAAGCTTTCCTACATAGTAGGCTACCCTATATATAGCAATAATCAAATTATCGGCTCTGTTTTTGCCACAACAGAAACAAATGTTGACACCCTTACCCTTGCGGTTATGAGGATGTTTATCTTCAGTGCACTTGCCTGCCTTGTGCTTGGCTTCATATGTATATGGTATCTTACAAAAAGCTTTGTAAAGCCCCTGCAGCAGATGAGTACTGCGGCAAAGCAATTTGCTATAGGTGACTTTTCATACAGGGTTAAGGTAACTGGCAACGACGAGCTTGCCGAGCTTGGCAGGGCATTTAACGATATGGCGGATTCCCTTGACAAGCTGGAATCATCAAGGCGCAGCTTTGTTTCAAACGTATCCCACGAGCTGAGAACACCCATGACATCAATAGGCGGTTTCATTGACGGCATACTTGACGGCACAATACCCAGAGAAAAGACCGATTATTACTTAAATATCGTCAGCGGCGAAATCAGACGACTTTCTCGTCTTGTTGTTGCTATGCTTAATATGAGCAAGATTGAATCAGGCAGCTTTGAAATGAAGCCCTGCAATTATGACCTATCCGACCAGATAATCCATATTCTTTTGACCTTTGAGCAAAAGATTAACGAAAAGCATATTGATATACAGGGACTTGACAGGCTTAAGCCTACCTACATTGTTGCAGATACCGATATGATTTATCAGGTTATCTATAACATATTTGACAATGCCGTTAAATTTGCAAATGAAGGCGGATACATAAGAGTATCAATGCTGGATTTGAATGACACCGTTGAGGTTCATATAAAAAACAGCGGTATAGGCATTAAAGCCGATGAGCTTTCAAGGGTGTTTGAAAGATTTTATAAGGTTGATAAGTCCAGAAGCCTTGACGCAAAGGGTGCAGGCTTGGGACTTTATATAGTAAAAATGATGGTTGAAATGCATGGCGGTAGTATCTGGGCTATGAGCGAGGACGAAGCATCTGCCGAGTTTGTATTCAGATTACCTAAAGCCTACAAACCCATCTATAAAAAGGAGATAAAGAAATAATGGACGATTTTGAAAACAAAGGGTACAATGCCGACGGTAGCGGCTCACGTCCTGACTACTATCAGCCAAACGGTAATACAAACGGCACTTACTATACGCCGCCGCAATCCGAAGGAAACTCCACCTATCATTATTCCTATAACCAAAATGCCCAAAATAACAATAGCTATCAGCCAAAGGACAGCGGATATAATTACAATACCCAGACTCCAAACAGCAACAATAATAACGGCAAGCCGCCTAAAAAAAGCAATGCCGCCAAAGTTATCATAATTGTACTGATTGTGTGCCTTGCGGTGGCAGTTGCAGGTATAGTTATCGCGGCTGTGGGAGGAGTCAAAGCCTCCTCTGGCAATGACGGCAAGGAAAGCACCAGCCAAACTCAGTCGGCAGATGACGTGGCAGGAACTAAGGACAGTGGCTCCGTACCTTTGACAGACAAGGATAATAACTACACCGTTGCAGGTGTTGCAGACAAGGTAATTGACTCCTGTGTAGGTATCACTGTTTATTCTCAGCAGTCGGACGCATATAACTATTTCTATGGCTACGGTCAAAACGGCAGTTCATCAAGCGAGCCTGCAAAATCCGGAGAGGGCTCCGGCGTAATTATGGCTGAAAAGGACGGCAAAACCTACATCATCACCTGTGCTCACGTAATCAGCGACGGCGACAGCTTTACGGTAACGCTTAATGACGGCACAGAGCTGGATGCAAAAATGGTTGCCTTTGATTCTCAAACAGATATCGGTGTGCTTTCAGTTGACAAAACAGGACTTCAGGTGGCAGAATTTGCCGACAGTGAAAGCCTTGTTTTAGGCGAACAGGTTGTTGCTATAGGATGTCCGGGCGGACTTGAATTTATGAACTCGGTTACAACCGGCGTTATATCTGCCCTTGCACGTCCCGTTTCATCATCCATCGGCTATGACAACGATTGTATCCAGATTGACGCCGCAATCAACCCCGGCAACAGCGGCGGCGCACTGTTTAATATGCAGGGTCAGGTAATAGGCATTAACTCATCAAAAATTGCCGCAACCGATTACGAGGGTATGGGCTTTGCCGTTCCGTCATCAACGGCAATTGCAACGGCAAACAGCCTTATCAAGTCAGGATATGTTGAGGGCAGGGCAAAAATCGGTATACAGTACAATCCGATTACAAGCTTTAACAATGCAAGCACGGTAATTCAGGCACTTGCGCAAAAGGGCTTTAAGGACGCAAGCGGCACAATGGTAATCAATAGTGTTGATGATAATTCCGATTTGAAAAACAAGGACATCAGACAGTACGATATGATTGTTGCAGTTAACGGAAAGACCCTTACCTCAACAGATATAATGACATCTGTCCTTGCAGATTCAAAGCCCGGCGACACAATCAAGCTGACAATCGCAAGAATTGAAAATAACGAAATCAAAACCTTTGAGGTTGATTGCAAGCTTATTGAATCCAAGGGTTAAAATATAATCGCATAAAAAACCGCTTGAAAGCAAATGTTCAAGCGGTTTTTCGGTATCTAATCATAGGCAATAAATAAAAGTCCAAGACTGCCAAGCTATATTGATAAAATTAAGGCACACAAAAATTGTGTGCCTTAATTTTATATATTTGATTTACAGCTCAGCAATCAGCTCAACCTCACACAAAACTCCCTTTGGCAAGTCCTTAACTGCCACGCAGGAGCGTGCCGGCTTTGAAGTAAAATATGTGCCGTAAATCTCATTAAATTTTGCAAAATCGTTTATATCAGCCAAAAAGCAAACTGTCTTAACAACCTTATCCATAGTTGTTCCTGCTGCCTCAACCACTGCCTTAAGATTTTCGCAAACCTGCGTAGTCTGCTCCTCAATTGTTTTTGCCTCAACAGTATTTGTGGCAGGATTAATGGCAATCTGACCTGATGTAAAAAGCAGTCCGTTTGCCTTTACTGCCTGTGAGTAAGGGCCGATAGCATTTGGTGCATTATTAGTTGATACATAGTCCATAGTAAAATCTCCTTATTTTATTTAGTCACATACCTCAAAGCCTGCGTCCTTAAGTGCCTGCTTAACCTGAGTAATGTGATGATAATCTCTTGTTTCCACACCGATTTTAAGATAGCAATCGGTTATATTCATATCAAGGTCTGTGCTGTCATAATTAACAGATACAACGTTTGCCCCAAGCTGAGCAATAACCTGACTTACGCCCATAAGCTGACCGGGCTTGTCGGAAAGGGCAATTGTGATATTGGCAGTTCTTCCGCCCATCTTAAGTCCGCGTTCAATAACACGTGAAAGTATGGTAACATCAATATTTCCGCCTGACACAAGACAACATACCTTCTTGCCATTGATATCGGGTATTTTACCGTTCATTACTGCCGCAACAGGCACAGCACCTGCGCCCTCGGCAACAAGCTTTTGCTGCTCCATAAGCGTAAGTATAGCAAGGGCAATTTCATCGTCACTTACTGTATAAATACCGTCAACATATTCGTTAACCATATCAAAGGTCAGATTTCCGGGAGTTTTAACGGCAATACCGTCTGCAATTGTCTGCACCCTGGAAAGAGTTTCAATTTTACCGTCGCACACAGATTTTTCCATTGACGGAGCACCCATTGCCTGAACACCGTAAACCTTACAGCTTGGGTTAATCTGCTTAATTGTATATGCAACTCCGGCAATCAGTCCGCCTCCGCCGATTGGCACAACCACCGCGTCAACATCGGGAAGCTGTTCAAGAATTTCCAAACCGATTGTGCCCTGACCTGCAATAACATCGGGGTCATCAAAGGGATGTATAAAGGAATATCCCTTTTCCTCCTTGAGCTCCAGCGCCTTTTTGTATGCGTCGTCATACACGCCCTTAACCATACAAACCTCTGCGCCGTAACGTTTTGTTGCCTCCACCTTGCTGATAGGTGCGCCGTCAGGCAGACAGATAAGGGATTTTATACCGTTTTTTGTGGCGGCAAGGGCAACGCCCTGTGCGTGATTGCCTGCGGAACAGGCGATAACGCCCTTTGCCTTTTCCTCGTCGGAAAGCTGGCTGATTTTAAAATATGAGCCTCTCACCTTAAAGGAGCCCGTTACCTGTAAATTTTCTGTTTTTAAATACACCTCTGCATTTGGACAAAGATTTTTGGCAAGAATCATATCCGTTTCTCTTACCACCTCTGAAAGAACTCTCTTTGCCTTATACACTCTGTCTAAAGTCAACATATTTTCGCCTCTTGTTTCTTAATTCAAGATAGTATTTTACTCTCAGCATTTTAATTTGTCAATCATCATTATATAATTGAGTTTTTAAAGACTCACCTTTATTCTTTTGTCAATCACCATACTGTTTGGAGTTACTTTACAGTCAAGGGCAATTATTTCCACGCCCTTTTCCTTGGCACGTTTAAGCTCTGCTGAAAAATCAGGGTCTGTTTTTACATTGGGCTCAAATAAAGTACAACCCTTCATCTGAATAACAAAAACAGCCGCCGCTCTGTACCCGTTTTCCACTGCATTGATAAGCTCGCCCAAATGCTTGCGTCCTCTTTCAGTCGGTGCGTCAGGGAATCGTGCAACGGAGCTTTCCTCCAGTGTAACGCCCTTAACCTCCACATAAGCCTTTTCCTTTGCGTTTTCCACATAAAAGTCAAGACGTGAATTGCCGTACACTGCCTCAGCCTTTACTCGTGTTGGATTTTCTAAAAATCCCCCTGCGCTGAGCCACTCCGCCACCGCTTTATTAGGGCTTTGAGAGTCCATATTTATAAGCACACTGCCCTTGTAAACCGCCACCAAATCATAAAGTGTTTTTCTGCTTTGGTTGTCGCTTTTTTCCAGAAACACAGTTGCGTTTTCCGTCAGCAGCTCTCGGCACCTGCCTGTATTTTTAACGTGAACGGTATGCTCTTCTCCGTCAATATTCACTTTTGCAATAAATCTGTTGGGTCTGCTGATAAATTTGCCCTGAATTATATTTTTATATTCCATATGCTTAGATTAAGTCAATTTTTTCAAACTGTCAAGGAAAAAGTGATTTGGCAGTTATTTCAATAATCTGTATACTAAAATATTGCTGTAATTGTATATTGATTAATAATCAGTTTGTGGTAGAATTTAGAAAAAACAGGAGGACTGAAATATGGAAAATAGTAAAGCAAAACAAAAATTCAACGTAAGAGCCTTGTGCTTTACGGCAGTTATGGCGGCGCTTATCTTTGTGTTCACCTTTACATTTAAAATTCCCCTTGGTACAGGCTACGCACATTTGGGCGACAGCATCATCTTTTTATCAATTGCTCTGCTGGGCTCAAAAAAATCAAGCCTTGCCGCAGGCATCGGTGCCGCTCTTGCCGATTTAATCGGCGGATACCCTGCTTGGATTGCTCCCACATTTTTAATTAAGCTGATTATGGCTCTTATATGCGGATTATTTGCCGAAAAGCTTATCAAAGGCAGATTCGTGGGATATATTGTAGGCTGTGTTACAGGCGGTTGCTTTCAGATTGTGGGCTACACACTGGCAAAGCTTATTATGTACGATAAGGCATATGCACTTACCACCTTGCCGGAGCTTATAATGCAGACCGTGTTCGGCATTGTTGTTGCACTTGTATTTATTGCTATTTTCAATAAAACAAAGGTAACCGACAAGCTTAAAAAATTAGCTGAATAATTGATAGAGGTAATGATATGAAAAAAATAGATGCTCATTCACACATAGGAGATTTCGGAGGCTGGGCAGGCGTAGCCTTTACCAAGGATAAGCTTGTGGAGCAGATGAAGGAATATGATATTGAAAAAACCTTTTTAACAGGCGCGTCATTTCAGGGAAATGATCAGGTGGTTGACGCCTTTCAGTCTTATCCTGAAAAAATAGTACCCTTTGTATGGGTAAATCCTGCCCTTGACGATGTTGAAAAAAAGCTGGATAAGTATATAAATAAGGAAGGATTTGCAGGCATTAAAATGCAGCCGCTTTTTGACAGCTTTGTTGCCGATGACCCCTGTGTTTATCCCGTAATGGATTTTGCCAAAGCGTATGATATTCCCGTATTTATTCACTGCGGCCATCCGCCCTATTCACTGCCGTGGAGCATTGCACTGCTGGCAGAAAGGTATCCTGACGTAAGAGTTACAATGATACATATGGGACACGGTCACGGCGTATACATTGACGCGTCAATTAAAATGGCAAAAAGATATGACAATCTGTATCTTGAAATGAGCGGTATGCCAATGGGCAGTAAAATCAAAGAGGCATACGAAACCGTAGGCAGTGACAGAATAATGTTCGGAATAGACTCCCCATTTCATCATCCCACGGTTGAAATACAAAAGGTGCTTAGCTGTGGTCTTGATGAAGCTGCACAGCAGGATGTTTTCTACAATAACGCAAAAAAGCTGCTGAGATTGTAGACTCCCCTTCGGTATTCTTATTTTCTATTGACTTTGAAATGATAATAATATAAAATTATATTATATTGATTATCCGTTTAGGGAGGATAGGAATATGAAAAGCTTTAAAAGGGTATTGGCATTTATTCTTTCTGCAATATTTATCGTTCTTTGCTTCAGCGGATGCTCGTCATCCGAAGCGGCAAGCGAAATAACAGATGAAACAATGCTTATCGCTTATACTGAAGAAAACAAGCCGTTTATTTATACCGATGACAAGGGAAATCTGACAGGCTTTGACGTTGAGGTATTTGAAAAGATTTTCAAGAATATTAAAAACGATTACAAAAACTATAAGTTTGTTCAGGTTGAAGAAGGCTATAAGGTTGGTGAGGATGCCGCCTACATAGACAGTGAGGGTAACGAATACATAGCCTACGTTATGGTTGGCGGAATTGCCAAAAACAACGGCTCCTTCAATAAGGACTACACCTTTACAAATAATATTATCGATAACAGGATTATAGCTGTTGGATATGCAGGCAATGGTGCTAACCAATACACCTTTGCAAATATTAAGGACGTGAATGCAGGAGTTGTTTCCGAGGCGGCAAAAACAGCCTTGGACAAAAATACCGCAGTTAAAAGCAATATGAAATCCATTAAGGAATATGCCGATACAGCAAGTGCATTGGCTGACCTGAAGGCCGGTAAAATTGATATGCTTGTTGTTGACGAGTTCAATTTTAACACTGCTCAGGATAAGGACGACTTTTATGTGTTCAGTGGTGAGCTTGACACAATCAGCTACGTTTACTCCTTAAAAAAGTGGGATTGGTATGCGGATTCAATTAACGAGGCAATATATGAGCTGAAAAGCCCCGACTACAACGATGCAGACGAATTTACACCGATTGTTGAAAAATATTTTGGCTATAACGCATCAAGCTTTGATTACACGGCAAACAATAAGTAATGAATAGTAAAGACAGCAAATAAAAAAGACGAGCTTGTTGCTCGTCTTTTTTTGATATTATACTTTAGACTTAAGCCTTGCCTACCGAACCGAATAATTCCATCTTTTCCTTAACCGTGTCGCAGATTGCCTGTGCGCCGGGAGCAAGAAGCTTACGCGGGTCAAATCCCTTACCCTCAAGGTCCTTACCTGCCTCTACGTACTTACGTGTAGCCGCCTGGAATGAAAGCTGACACTCTGTATTAACGTTAATCTTTGATACGCCAAGGTCAATAGCCTTCTTAATCATATCATCAGGAATACCTGTACCTCCGTGAAGAACAAGTGGCATTGTACCTGTCTTCTGCTGAATAGCATCAAGAGTTTCAAATGAAAGACCTGCCCAATTTTCAGGATACTTACCGTGGATATTACCAATACCTGCCGCAAGCATATCTACACCCAAATCAGCAATCATCTTGCACTCATCAGGGTCAGCACATTCGCCTGCGCCGATAACGCCGTCTTCTTCACCACCGATTGAGCCTACCTCAGCCTCAATTGAAAGGCCAAGAGCGTGAGCAGCGTGAACAAGCTCTGTTGTTTTGGCAACATTTTCTTCTATCGGGTAATGTGAACCATCAAACATAATTGATGAGAAGCCTGCCTTAATACATTTGTAGCAGCCTTCGTATGAACCGTGGTCAAGGTGGAGAGCAACAGGAACTGTGATGTTAAGCTCATCAATCATAGCCTTAACCATAGCAGCAACTGTCTTAAAGCCGGTCATATACTTACCTGCACCCTCTGATACACCGAGAATAACCGGACTCTGAAGCTCCTGTGCTGTTAAAAGAATGGACTTTGTCCATTCAAGGTTATTGATGTTGAACTGTCCTACTGCGTAGTGACCTTCCTTTGCTTTTTTAAGCATTTCTGTAGCAGTAACTAATGGCATAATAAAATCTCCTGTATAAAAAATTAGTGTTTACATTTCACCGTGAAATATTATACTACAAAATAAAATAAATATCAACAAATATAACAAAAAAGAGAACTATCTTATTAGTTCTCTTTTTCATCTTCATATGAAATAATGTTTTTTGCAATATAAATCGGTCTGTGCTTTGACTGAATATAATTTCGTGCCAGATACTCGCCTATTATTCCAATAGTAAAAAGCTGTATTCCGCCGATAAAGGTTATGATAATTACAAGTTGAGTAAAGCCGTCAACATTTATGTTGCTTACAAGCTTTCTGATAATAGTAACAATGGCATAAATAATGCTGAAAACAGTTGCAACAGAGCCTAATACAGACGCAAATTTAAGGGGTGCAGTTGAAAAGGCAATCATACCCTCAAAGGCATATTTTAAAAGCTTAATAAAATTAAAGCTGCTTTTTCCCGACTGACGTTCCTTGGCTGTATAGGGAATATAAACCGTATTAAAGCCTACCCAACTGAAAAGTCCCTTTGAAAATCTGTGGTATTCTACCATTGAAAGCAAAGCATTTCGCACACTTTTTCTGAAGGTTCTGAAATCAGAGGCACCGTTTTCAAAGCTGATTTCCGTAAATTTATCGGCAATTTTATAAAATGCGTTTTTACACATTGCAGTAAATTTGCCCTCGTTTCTGTCCTCCTGACAGGCACACACGCAGTCCACCTCAGGATTGTCATCCAGCATTTCCACCATTTTTTTTACAATAGCAGGGTCCTGCTGCAAATCGGCGTCAATTATTGAAACCAAATCGCCGCAGGCATTTTGGAGTCCTGCATACATTGCTGACTCCTTGCCGAAATTCCTTGAAAAATTAACTATCTTAATATTGCAAGGACTTGTATGCTTAATTTCCTTAAGACGTTCAAAGGTATCATCGGCACTGCCGTCATTAACGAACACAACCTCATACTCCTTTGTAATGGGGAAATTTGCGTATATCTCATCAATAAAAGGCTTGACATTGCCTGATTCATTATAACAGGGAACAACAAATGACAGCTTCATTTTTTACACTTCCTTAAAAATAAAATAGCTAAGGTATACAATACTACCTTAGCTATTTTAAACTAATTATTGAAAAGTGTCAACAATTATTCCTTGGCAATGAAGAATAATCCGAACCATGGTTTAAATTGGCTGATTTGCCCTTACTCTGTGTTAAAAATACTCGGAATACATAAAGTATTCCTGCGTTTTTATGCCTTGATTAAGAACAAATCAGCACAATTTAAACTCGCAGACCAAAAATGCTTGAAGTAAAGATGAATTTTGGATTTTGAGATGGAAGCCTTGCTGACGCAAGGCAACAGTGAAAAATACAAAAGTCGCTTGAATACTGCATTTTTGGCAGGTTCGGATTATTCTTTATTGCCTAGCCTAACAGTATTCGAACATAATTAGGCTCGGATACTGTCAGGCTTGCCTTTGAGGAGAGGAGATATAGGCTTGTAAATAATTACGGACACGATAACGCTGATTAATGCCTTTACCGTTGTAAAGGGAACATTGAAAATAAGAAGTGCCTGTGCAATATTCTTTACCTTGGGCAGAATTGCCTGATACATCTGCAGTACAGCCTCCTCAGGAAATCCCAGCACATTATAATACAGAGGATAAACAATAAAATAGTTCAGCGGAAGGCAAACGGCACCCATGGCAATTGCACCGCAAATACCTGCAATAACTGCATTTTTCTTGGTTTTTTTGTGCTTATAAATCAGCCCTGCAACAAGCACAAAGGACGCACCCAAGAGAAAATTTGAAAGCTCGCCGATAAACATACTTGAGCTAAACGGCATATGCAGTAAATTTTTAAGAAGCTGAATTAAAACACCTGCCAACGGACCGTAGGCAAAGGCGCCGATAAGTGCCGGCAAATCCGAAAAATCAAGCTTGATAAAGCTGGGGATTATCGGTATCGGAAATTCAAGAAACTGCAAAGCAAATGCAACTGCCGTCAACA
>CAMBQD010000014.1 GCA_945869905.1 uncultured Clostridia bacterium
GATTGTGCTTATTTTTGATATGCTTGCAGGAAGGCTTGAGCTGTTCCCAATCCTTTTGCTGTTCAGCCCTCATACCTGGAAAAAGGCAAAATAAGTATTAGATATTATTGGATATATACAAAAACCGATTCCTGCTTACAGGAATCGGTTTTTGTTATTTTATGATTTTTCTTATAATCCTTCCGATTTTTCTTTTAATCTTACTGTAATGGTGAATAACGGTACTGGGCTTCATTACCTCATTCACTATCAGCTTACAGGAATCACCGTTTTCATAGGTAAGGTATTTCTCCTTGAATGCGGTTATTTTATCCCTGCACTTATCCATTTCTGCGTCAATATTTTCAATGGCATTAATAAGCTCATCTGTGTTGAAAACAAGGGGGCCCGGTGCTTCCTTCTCAATATCCACATAAAGACCTCTTAAATTATCGCGGTAATCGGCAAGGTCATAGGTGTAAAACAGCATTGGCTTATCAAGCAGAGCATAGTCGAACATAACAGACGAATAGTCGGTTATCAGAATATCGGATATCAAATACAAATCCTCAACACTTCTGTAGGAATGAAGGTCAAATACAAACCTGTTATCCGCCTCCACAGCGTCATTTGGCGTACATAAGTGATGGAGTCTGACAATAACAATATATTCGTCGCCAAGCCTTTCTCTCATTTTTTCCAAATCAAGCTGCATATCAAATGCGCCCTTTTTACGCCAAGTAGGAGTATAAAGAACAACCTTTTTGTCCAGCGGAATGCCTAATGATTTTTTAATATTCTTAATCTGCTCTTCATCGGCATTAAACAGAATATCTGTTCTGGGATAGCCGTATTCCAAAATCTTTTTTTCAAAAGCAAAGCAATCATAAGCCTTGCCCTTCATAAACTGTCCCTGAACGAGCAAATAATTCCAGCGGGAATTCTTTTCAATATATAATTTCTTACTGCTTTCATTCTTGAAATCGCCCTTAACATCAAGTCCTAAGGTTTTAAGCGGCGTGCCGTGCATTGTTTGTATCTCAATCTGCCCTTCACGCTTAACATAGGCGGTTTCAAAATTAACATTGTTGACAAAATATTTTGCAGTTGCCAAATAGTGATAATACTCCTGAGAGCCTCTCCTAACCCTTATTCCGTTTCCTTTAATGGGAGTTCTGGCGTCATTTAATGACCATACGCACTTGTACTCCGGATAGTTTTTATCAATATACTCATAAAGATGCTGTGGGTTACAGCTGTATTTTGCACCCCACATTGACTCAAAGACAATTGTCAAGGGATCAATAGGCTCTTCACGGTATTTGGGATAATTCTCCGCAGTAAGTGCCTTTCTCTTTTGGGCGGTGTTTTCCTCCTCCCTCCAAAGCTGAGTAGCCTTTAGCCTGATATTACCGTTAATTGCCCTGTAGCAGCTAACCTCAAGGGTATCAAACTTAACAAGAAGCTTATAAAACCTTGTGCTGAAAATTGTATTTTTTTCAATTTCAACGCCGTTATTTTCGTATGCAACATACATATCACGCATACTTGTGTATAGATTTTCAGTAATTCTTTCATTACTGAAATTAACTGAAAATACACAGCTTATTTCTCCGGCATTAACCTTACACCTTGCATTTGCAAAAACTACTCTGCCGCCGGCAATATCATCCTCAACATAAAGCACTGCCTTTGTTGCGTTTAAAAGCTTTGGATTGGCAGGGGTGGTTGTTTTAAACCTGATTATATCCCCTGTCTGCTTCATACTGTTAAGCACTGTTACACTGTCCTTAACGGTAAAGCGCACCTGATGGTTTTTATTTGTCATAAAAACAGCAGCAGGGTTACTGTCGGATTTAATAATTATTTTCTTGCCTCTGTAAAGCAGATAATCGTCTTTATCATTATCATTTTGAATAAACAGACTATAGGTAATATCACGTCGCAGAGTATTTGCAGAGACAAAAAATGTTTTACCGTCGGTTGTGTCAAAGTATATTCTTTCACCATTTTCATCAACGGAGTAAATTCCGTCAGCTTTATTTTCAAGCTCAACGGATATTTTTTCATTGTCAGCCTGAAAATCCTTTGCAAAATTTTTTTCGTTACTGATAAAAATTCTCAGCTCATTTACTCTGTCATATTCAATTCTTATGTGCTTATTTTCAAAAACAACGGCGCTGTTAGGCGTAATTTTACAAACGCTTGCAAGTCTTGTTTTGCCCTGTGTAAGCCTGTTTTCATAACAAATGAGAATTTTGTTATATCCCTGATTTTTTTCATTTATTTCAAGGGTGTTTAAATCAATATCAATTTTAAAGGCTGTGCCGTCATAATTATATTTGCTTGCAATATTTGTAGCAGCGTCAAAGGTGGTACCGTTAAGCTCGGTAATCTTTTCATCCTTTATCTGTGTAACATTAAGCTCTGTAAGCTCTTCGGTAAATTCGTTTTCAAGATAAGCAGTTATCCTTTGCTGAGAAGGCTCACTGATATTCACCCTGCTTTTATAGATGTAACCGGTAATTTCAAGACCATCGTCCTTTACCAAAACATCGGTAACATTTTTCTTAGGCTCATATTGGCAAAGCTCGTTAGACGCATCACGACCTTCAATTGTAAAAAGCTCATCAGGCAGGGTTGCCGCAAATTCTCCGTCAACCTCCTTTATTTCAGCATTGTAATAATCACTGTTTTGATAATCAATTATCTCGATAAGCTTATCAATATTATATTCTTTCGCATACACATATTTTTGCTGAGTAATCAATGGCAGCTGTAAAAAAACATCCTTGTCAATTGTTTCGTCAATATATCGATTAACAATTTCAAGCATCTGCTTTGAAGTGTCCTCAGGCATAGATTTGCAATTGTTTACAAAAATCATCAGGTCAATTTCAAGTGCTTTTTTCTGCTTGATTTTAGAATGTTCCTCACTGATACAGTTATCAATAAAGAATTTATCAACCATTTGCATAACCTTAATTCTGTCATTAAGGTTTTTCATATCATCTGTGTTTTGAGTGATTGATTTTGTTACACCGTCACGTACCCTCCAATAATAATAAGAGCTTTCAACAACCGATACATTATTTGCTTTAAAGTGCATCGGAATAGTAACGGGTATATCCTCATACAAAATATTTTCAGGAAATGAAAAATTATTTTTTTGGTAAAAGGAACGTAAAATAAGCTTATTCCAGGAAGTGGTATCGTAAATAAGGTTATGATTTTTTGTTATATGAGTATTTGCGTCAATATTAAAAAATGCTCTTTTATGCAATCCTGAAGCCCATGTTTTTTTTGAATTAAATCTTGCAACATTGCATATGGTTAAATCGCTGCTGTTCCTTTCGGCGCAGGTAAACATTTTTTCATATAAATCCTCCGATAAAACATCATCGGAATCCATAAATGCAATATATTTACCGTGAGCTTGCTTCACACCGAAATTTCTGGCACAGCCAAGACCGCCGTTTTCCTTATGGTAATAATGAAAATTAGGATGCTCCTGAGCGTAAGCCTTAGCTATTTCACCACTGGAATCCTGTGAATCGTCATCAACCATAATAACCTCAATGTCTTTCTTTGTTTGGTTATTAAGGGAATCCAAGCACTCAGCCAAATATTCCTCAACATTGTAAATAGAAACTATAACACTGATATCAGGTTCATTCTTCATTTGTTTTTCTCCTCATATATTGGACTTTTTTGTTAGCAACTTTTTATTTTTCGGCAATTTACCGAACAGAAAGCTGCAGTACCTGTTTGTTAGGGCTATAACGGGAATAATAGCCGCAATAAAAATCACCAGCACAGCCGCCTGTGTTAGCGGATGATACAGATAAGCCTTTAAGCCCCAATGCTCCATAAGAACAGGCAAAAGCTTTCTTGTTAAATAGTAATGGCATATCATAACAGCCATTGAATTTTCTCCGTAAAAGCAAAAGAATTTTGATACAAAATCTATTTTAGACAAAACGAGTGACAGTAATAATACCGCAAGACAACCGATTACTGCATTGACAAAATACAGGAAGGCACTGCTTCCATATCTGTAAATGGTCATATCAACTGCACCGTTTTTATGGGCTGTAAAAGCAAAGGCAGCAAGCAGTCCAAAATCAAGCAAAGCCGTTACTGCATAAACAAGAGCCTTATTTTTACCACATCCTTCAAGCATGACATCCATACTGAGTATATGTTTTCCTAAAACACTTCCGACTATGTAAAATGCCAAGCCTGCAACGGCAACAGTCCAAAGGCAATTGTCCGGCATATGAACATATTGACTTACAAAAACAAAGCCCACAGACAAAACCAAGGCAGAATATTTCAGAAAATCTCTCTTGTTTATAAAATAAAAGGCAATTTTGATTACAAACAATGCAAACAAAAACCACAAGGGGCGGTTAAGCACCTTGTAATCAAAGCCGAAAAGCGCAAAAAAATTTGATTTAACCCCTGCCGATGCACTTTGATTTTCTATTAACGCCAAGGCGGTAACAATAACAGTATCAACTGCAACAAAAATAAAATACGGCAGATAAAGGCTTAAAAAGGATTTCTTAAAATATGATTTGAAATCAATATCTGTTTTGGAAAAAGCACCGGACAAAAGAAAAAACAACGGCATATGAAACGCGTATATCATTTCACGGCTTATCTGCCCATTTTTATCCAAATGCCCCAGCACCACTAAAATTATTCCTATACCCTTTGCAACATCAATATATCTTTTTCTGCCGCAGGTCAGATTTTTTCCTTTCATTATATAACCTTTAAAGCTGGAATTTTTCAATATAGCTGTCAATACAGCTTTGGATAATTTCCTCGGCAGTTTCTCTTGGCTTAACCTCTGTTACCGAAGTTTTTTTGTTATGCTCAAGGGTTTTATACACCTCAAAGAAATGCTTGATTTCATCAAATCTGTGGCTTGGAAGCATATCAATATTCTTATAACAGTTATAGTTAGGGTCATTAACCGGCACGGCAATGATTTTTTCATCCTTCATACCGTTGTCCACCATAATTAGAACACCTATCGGAAAGCACTCCACAATTGTCATTGGCTGAATTTTTTCACTGCACAAAACAAGAACATCAAGAGGGTCGTTATCGCTGGCATAGGTTCTGGGAATAAAGCCGTAGTTGGCAGGATAATGGGTTGAAGTAAAAAGCACCCTGTCCAGCTTAAGCATACCGGTATCCTTGTCAAGCTCGTACTTGTTTTTACCGCCCTTTGAAATTTCAATAACAGCATAAAATCTGTCCTTTTTAATTCTTTTAGGTGAAATGTCATGCCAAATATTCATAATAATCCTCCGACATTTTGTTGCTTTTTTTTATTTTAACACAAAAACACTGTTATGTAAATAAATACTGTGATTTTATATTAATTTTTGTTTTCTCGCAAACAATATAGTGTATGACTGTTATTTTAATGATTTAACGTGATAGCGTAGTGGCTTGCAATTACATTAAAAATTTAATATGATTACACAGTAGAACGTTTATTCAGGACACGATAATAGGAGGAATTATGAGCGAAAAAAATAGAAGCAGCTTTAACGGCTCCATCGGCTTTGTGCTTGCAGCCGCCGGAAGCGCCGTAGGACTTGGAAATATATGGAGATTTCCTTATTTAGCCGCAAAGGACAACGGCGGTATGTTTATACTTTGCTATATCATACTTGCACTCACCTTCGGCTTTGCACTTTTGACTACGGAAATTGCAATCGGCAGAAAAACAAAGCAAAGCCCTTTAACTGCATACAAAAAAATCAACAAAAAAATGGGCGGCATTGGCACACTCGCAACCCTTGTGCCTGTTATCATTCTCCCCTACTACTGTGTAATCGGCGGTTGGGTGCTGAAATACTTTTTCACCTTTGCCTCAGGTCAGGGTACTGCCGCAGCAGCAGACGGATATTTTACAGGCTACATTACTCAGCAGTGGCAGCCGATTATTTGGATGATTGTTTTTCTTGTGTTCACGTCATTAACCGTTTTCTGCGGTGTTAATAAGGGTATTGAAAAGCTCAGCAAAATCCTTATGCCTATTCTTTTGTTGCTTGTTATCGGCATTTCCGTTTACTCGCTTACCTTAAGCTATACAGACGCAGAGGGTGCAACAAGAACAGGACTTGAGGGGCTTAAAATATATCTTGTTCCGGACTTTTCAAATATAACACTCAAGGAATTTTTCGTTACCCTTATGGACGCCATGGGCCAGTTATTTTTCTCAATCAGCGTTGCAATGGGTATAATGGTTGCATACGGCTCCTATGTAAGCGATGATACAAACCTGATGAAATCAATAAATCAGATAGAAACTTTTGACACAATCGTGGCTCTGCTGGCAGGACTTATGATTGTACCTGCGGTGTATGTATTTATGGGCAGGGACGGTATGTCAGGCGGACCGGGACTTATGTTTGTATCTCTGCCCAAGGTGTTTAGCGAAATGGGCAAAATAGGAACAGTGATTGGCTTTGTCTTTTTCCTTATGGTTATATTTGCCGCCGTTACGTCATCCGTTTCCGTTATGGAGGCTATTGTATCAAGTATTATGGACAGGTTCCATCTTGACAGAAAGAAAAGCACTGTAATTGTTTTGATATATGCAATTATTTTCGGTATCATCGTATGCCTTGGCTACAACAAGCTGTACTTTGAGGTTAAGCTCCCCAACGGCTCAATAGGACAGATACTTGATGTATTTGACTATATCAGCAACAATATCCTTATGCCCTTTGTAGCTCTTCTTACCTGCATACTGATAGGCTGGGTTGCTAAGCCGAAAACAGTTATTGACGAGGTTACAAAAAACGGTGAAAAATTCAACCGTAAAACAATTTATATAGTTATGATTAAATTTGTTGTTCCCGTTCTTCTGTTTGCTTTGCTCCTTCAGGCAGTAGGCTTGTTTTAAAAAAACAGAATAATCTTCAGTAACCGCGGTTTATCCGCGGTTACTTTAGCGTGTAGAAAAATCCAAAATAACAAATTTCTACACGCTGTTAGACTTCGAGAAATGGAACTGAATTTCGTTTTCTTGCGAGCGGGAGCTGTACGATGGTACCGCCCCCGAGCAAAAAACGGAAAACGCCAAAAATGCCTTGGACTTGTCCAAGGCATTTTTCATATGGTAAGTACGTTGCAACATTTTTATGGTGAACACAGTTCGCCGCTACGAGCAAATTATTTTTCCAAATTTATTTTGGCGTGGTTCAGTCCACTTTATCGACAGTCTAAGGCTATCTTGATATCACATTCAAGATAGCCTTTTTTATGCAAAAAGAGAGTGGCATTTCTGCCACTCTCCCTGTTTTTATTTATCAGCCGTTAAGTGACGATTAGATTACATCCAACCGTCGCCACTGCCTCCACCCGGATTAATAGCCTCGATGCTGGTTGTAACAACATCAACAGTCTTAAATTCCTGAATTTCGGAAATTGGCTTTGTATAAATTTCTTTCATGCTTAGCCCTCCTTATGCGTATGTGTAAGCCTGAGGCTCAGCATAAACTACCTGTGTAACGCCTTCACCGTCAACATAAGCAAGGAATGCTCTTGCAACGATTCTGCCGGTCTGTGAAATACGACCAACGTTCAGGCAGAACTGCTCAGAATCAGTTGCGCAGTAACCTGCGAGAACTGTTGAGCCATTAACATCAGCAAGTGTGATTGTGTCTGCAGCAGGATTAATTGCGTAAACAAAACCAGCATTTACAAATGTTGTGTCTGCAGTCATAGAACGTGTAGCAAGGAATGATGCCTTGAGCTTGCCTGTTGTACCGATTTCGCTAACAGATACGGCAGCAACTGTAGGTGTAGCTGTTACAGAATCCTTAACAACCTCGATGGTTACATCAGCACCAACATAGAATGAATATGATTCGCCGTAAGCAACTGTAGCACCGTTAATCTTCCAAGCTGTTGCACCAGGAGCTGTTACTGTTACAAGAGTATCGTAACCGATACCAGCGTTAACATCCTGAGTAGTAGCATATGGAGTAGAAATTGTGCAGCCGTCAGCTCTTACCGTATAGGTAGCCTCAGCAATTCTCTCATACTTAGCATTGATTGTTGCAGCAGCGTCAAGAGCAGCGATTTCCACGTCTGTCATTGACCAACCAACAAAGTTGTAGCCTGCAATAACCGGAGCCTCCGGGATATCGATATCAGCACCGTTTGCAACGGTCTGTGTATCATAAATGTTACCGAACTTATCTGTAAATACTACAGTAAATGTTTCAGCAGCAGCCTGGAATACAGGCTTATATGTTACATTAGCAAGAGCCTTAACAGTGATGTTAGCCTCAGTAGAAACTAACTTGCCGTCAACGTTCCAGCCGATGAACTTAGCACCGCTTGTTGCAGTAGCAGTAAGAACAACATCAGACTTTTCAGCAACATTAATTGTTACATCATCAGTTGTTACATCAGTACCGTTAACAGTAGCTGTACCAAGAGCAGATGCAAGAACTGTTACCTTAATGCCTGAAAGTGCAGGAATTGTAGCACCAACGATAACGTCGCCGCAATGTGTACACTTCTTGTCAGCTTCCTTACCAGGATTATCATATGTTGCCTCAATTGCTGAACCGGGAACTTCCTGATAATCGTGAGTAAGAGCTGAGCCTGCCTTTGTTCTTGTGTCTGTTGCGTTACCGCAAACATCACAAGTAGCAGTTTCTGTACCGTCTACACCGCAGGTTGCGTCGTTGTTGTATGCATAATTTGTAAAGGTATGAGCAACTGTATCCTTAGAGATTACAGCACCTTCACTGATAAGTTTGCCGCAAACTGAGCAAACTGTGTCAGCCTCTTTACCGTCCTTAGCGCAAGTAGCAGGTACAGCGTTGTCAGCTGATACAGGTGTATGAGGAACTGTATCCTTAGAGATTACAGCGCCTTCGCTGATAAGTTTGCCGCAAACTGAGCAAACTGTGTCAGCCTCTTTACCGTCTGTCTTACAAGTAGCAGCTACAGCTGTTGAGTCGTCAAGAACAGGAGTATGATCTTTTGCAAGCTCTTTATAATCTGTGTAAGTGTCGTGACAACGAGTACATTCGTAAACGATTTCACCCGGTATCTTACAGGTTGAATCTGTTTCAGAAGTTATCTGATAATCGTGACCAAGCTTAGCAAGCTCAGGATGAAGGTCAACACCCTCTACATAAGTATCGTCACCTGCTGTACCAAGGCCGTCTGAATTGTTACATGTATATGTAATATAACCGTCATGTGTACAATCAGCAGGAGTTGTTACAGAATCATAGGTGTGGGTATGCACCTCAGGTTCTGTTGAACCGTTATGGATGTTTGTACCCATAAATGTCATCTTTCTTGAGCCTACGTTCTCAGCACCTGCATTTGGGTCTGTGCTACCATTAGGTGCACCATAGCTTGGAGCATATGTTACATATTGTGATGTCGAGATACCCTCGTCAGAGTCAGCAATATAGTAACAACCACCGTATGCAGCAACCTTTGTGTTATCCTTATCATACAAATCGAATGTGATAGGACCTTCACCTGTAATCTTGAATACAAATGTTTCTGCTATACATTTATTTGTATATGTGTAACCTGTCTCTGCAAGTTCGCCTGTTTCAGGATTTGCAAAAATATCGTTGTGTGTTGATGATACATCACAGAAATAACCGTTCTGTGCTGCAAGAGCAACTTTCATTATTCGCAATTCAGGATCTATGATTTTTGTTTTATCATCATCCTCTGCAAGACACTGCAAACCACCTTCAGTTGGATAAAGGTCTGAAGCTGACATTACTGAATAAGGTGCAGTACCCCCTACTGTAAATGCACCACCCTTTGCTGTTGCTTCAGAAGCTGTACCAAGCCTCCAGTAAGTATTACGGCCACTCTTATATGAGTAGTAACCTGCAGGTTCAATATTGTCCGAATATTGAATGAACTCCTGGCTTGCAAAAAGCTTTGCAATATTGTCGATTGTTACTGTAACAGTAAAGTAATCGCCAACGCCGTACTGAACATCCTCTGCAGGTGCAGTATAGCCTACAACCTCAGCAGCCTTTGCAGCCTTTGCAGCAGACATTGTGATAGTACCGGTTTTTGCATTATATTCAAGCGGTACATCAAACAATCCACACAATGAGAAATCCTTGCCGGATGAAGTAACATTATAGTCTCTCCAGTCGGTAGCATCTCCAGCATGGAATGTACCGAACTGAAGCTGAACATCCGGATTATATTCGCCGTATGCAGCCAAAGCTGTGAACGGTACTGAGAAAATCACCATAAGAGCTGCAAGAAAAGCTGCAAGTGCCTTTTTAAATGATTTTTTCATTTATTCTTTCTCCTTATAAATTTTTTATAGCGATTTATAATGTAACATCGCTATACTCTATTGTCTTGCCAAAGAATTTGTTGAAAACACCTGCGTCTGTTGCGTTTACTACACCGTCACAGTTGAAGTCACAATATAAATTATATGTAGTAAATGCTTTGTTGAAAACGCCCTTATCAGTTGGGTTAACTGCAACATCCTTGTTATAATCACAAATCACAACACCGACACCATCAACATTAACAGCATTATCAACTGCCTTTGCGTCTGTTACCTCAAGAGTAACAGTTCTGTCAATAGTAGTATCACCACTGATTGTCATTGTGTATGTGCCGCAAAGCACAGAAGCAAGAGTATAATTACCCTGACTATCTGTAACTGCCTGTGCAGCCACCTGACCCTCAGCGTCGGTAATTGTTACTGTAATACCACCAATACCGGCAGTAACAGTTGTGCCTGTAACATCTGTTGCAATCATAATCTGACCGTTAACATCATAGCTGTTAATAAGAGCAGGTGTTACATCGCAAGACATTAGATATAAGGTACCCTGAGTATATTCAGGGTCGCTCTCAACCAAGGCATAGGAATCATCATAGCCGTCGCCATAATCTGCCTGTGCAAAGGTTAAGTTTGGATTTTGTGAAACTGTGATATACTCGGCAGCGTCACAATCCGTGTCAAATGTCATTTGCACTGTGGCAATGACATTTTCGCCCTCGGCTAAAGCTGTGCAATCACTATTGGTTGACACAATGCCGAAAACGATATTCCCGTTAGACAGTACATAACCCATACTGTCCAGTGCAGCAGCCCCGTCTGAAATAAGATAAGACGGTGAATCAGCAACAGTAACATGCTCCTGATTATAGGTTGCTGTTATCTCCATAACAGAAAGGCTTTGTGCGCCCTCCATTACGAAACTGACATCATATGTACCGGCAGTGAGGGTGTTACCGTCAACCTCCACACCATCCTGTGCATATGTGCATCGTATCTCCGGAGTATCCTGCCCTAATGTA
>CAMBQD010000015.1 GCA_945869905.1 uncultured Clostridia bacterium
GTAAAATCACGTAAAATTGCAATGGAGCTTTTGATGTCGGCTCATGATGGTGACTGCGTTGCACCCTGTCAGCTTGCCTGCCCTGCAAACACGGATTGTCAGGGCTATGTGGGCTTGATTGCCAACGGCGAGTTTGACGCCGCTCTTAAGCTGATTAAGGATAAAATTTCTCTTCCTGCGTCAATAGGCAGAGTATGTCCCCATCCCTGTGAAAAGGCTTGCAGACGTGCAAAGGTGGAGGAGCCTATAAACATTGCTCAGCTTAAGGCATTTGCGGCTGATATGGACCTTAATGGTGACGCATATGTGCCTGAGTGCGCAGAGGATACAGGCAAAAGGGTTGCCATTGTAGGCGGCGGCCCTGCAGGACTTACTGCGGCGCTTTATTTGAGAAAGATTGGACATCAGGTAACTGTTTTTGATATGATGGATAAAATGGGCGGTATGCTCAGATACGGTATTCCTCAGTATCGTTTGCCAAAGGAAATACTTGACAGCGAGATTGCCGTTATTGAAAAAACAGGTGTAAACCTTGTTAATAACGTAAAATTCGGCAGGGATATCACCCTTGATATGCTTAAGTCCGTTAATGACGCAGTTATTCTTGCCCCCGGCGCATGGAAATCAACACCTATGCGCGTTAAGGGTGAAGAAATCAGCGGCGTGTATGGCGGAATAGATTTTCTCAGAAGTGTTATTCAGGGCAATCCTGTTGAAATAGGCGAAAGAGTGGCGGTATGCGGCGGCGGTAATACCGCAATGGACGCCTGCCGTACAGCAGTTCGTTTGGGTGCCAAGGAGGTTTACGTTATTTACCGCAGAACAGAAAAGGAAATGCCTGCGGAGGAAATAGAAATTAAAGAGTCCAAGGAAGAGGGAGTTACATATAAATTCCTTACAAATCCTGTTGAAATTCATCAGCAGGACGGCAGGGTTTGCGGTATGACGCTTCAGCTTATGGAGCTGGGCGAGCCTGACGCATCAGGCAGAAGAAGGCCTGTGGCTATTGAGGGAAAAACAGAATACCTGCCCCTTGACAGTGTAATTATGGCAATCGGTCAAAGGCTTGACCCTGAGGATTTCAGTGTTGTTGAGCTGACAGACAGAGGTACAATTCTTGCAGATGAGGACACCTTTGAAACAAATATTGACGGCGTATTTGCTATCGGCGATGCCACAAATAAGGGTGCATCCATTGCCATTGCCGCTATCGGTGAGGCAGACAAATGCGTTAAGGTTGTAGACGCTTACTTAAAGGGCGAAGAAATAGACCTTACTCCTAAATATCTCAGTCAAAGAGATGAGGACAGGATTGACGTTTCCGACAGGGAGACTCAGCCGAGAACAGTTGCCAAGGTTCTTGAGCCGCAGGTCAGAAAGGATAATTTTGACGAGGTTTCACTGGGACTTACCGCAGATGAGGCACAGAAGGAGGCACAAAGATGTCTTGAATGCGGCTGCCGTGAATATTTTAAGTGCAGACTGCTTTCTGTTGCACAGAGATATGACATTGACCCAAGCCGCTTTGCAGGAGAAATGCCGCAGAAATATACACGTGACGAAAACGCATTCATTGAACGCAATACCGCCAAATGTATACTTTGCGGACTTTGTGTGCGCTCCTGCAGGGAGGTTATGGACATAAGTGCAATCGGGCTTTTGGGACGTGGCTTTAAAACAAGCATATCACCTGCCTTTGCCCTTCCTCTTGACCAGACAAAGTGTACAAATTGCGGACTTTGTGTTCAGCTTTGCCCCACAGGCGCTCTTACGGAAAAATCCGCTCTTGGTAAGCAGGTACCCCTTAAGGAGCAGTATACAGTTGAAAGCCGAAAAATTAACGGCAAGGATTGCCGTGCAATTGTTTCAACATATAACGGCAAGGTAATCAGGGCTGTTCCCGATAATGATGAGGCACGTAACTGCGGCTTAAGCCGTGAGGAATTTTTAAAAATGTTTGACGTCAGGGAGGACTGAAATGGACGAATTTAAGGTAATCGAAATTAAAAGAAGTGTTTTTGAAAATAACGACAGGGAGGCTGACCGCCTGAGAAATGAGCTTAAAAGGGAAAAGACCTTTTTGCTTAACCTTATGTCCTCTCCCGGTAGCGGTAAAACAACCACTCTTAAGGCAACTATTGCCCGTCTTAAGGATGAAATGAATATCGGTGTTATGGAGGCTGATATTGACAGTGATGTTGACGCAAAAGCCATTGCGGATACAGGTGTAAGGTCAATTCAGCTTCACACCGGCGGAATGTGCCACCTTGATGCCGGTATGACCGAGCAGGGAATTAAAGAATTCGGCACCGATGATTTGGACCTTGTTGTTCTTGAAAATGTGGGCAACCTTGTTTGCCCTGCCGAATTTGATACCGGCGCATCAAAAAATGCAATGATTTTGTCCGTGCCCGAGGGTGACGACAAGCCGCTGAAATATCCGCTTATGTTCACTGTGTCCGACGTTGTACTCATTAATAAAATTGATACGAAATCCGTATTTGATTTTGATGACGAGGCAGTTGTCAGCCGTATTCATAAGCTTAATCCCAGTGCTGAGATATTCTTTATTTCCGCCAAAACAGGCGAAGGCGTTGACCAATGGTGCGACTGGCTGAGAAAAGAAGTAAAAGAGTGGAATAAATAATGCACGAATTGGGAGTAGTTCTGGAAATCTTCGATTTAATTGAGGAGATTATGAAGGAACAGAATTTAAAAAAGGTTTCCTCCGTCACCGTTGAGGTGGGCGAGCTTTCAGGCATCCTTCCTGATTATTTTCAGGAGTGTTGGAATGCGGCAAAAATCGGCGGAGACTTTGATGAAACGGAGCTTAAGCTTATCAGAATTCCTGCCGTGGCAAAATGTGCCTGCGGACAGGAATACGAAATGATGAAAAACAGCCGCATATGTCCCAAGTGTAAAAAGACGGATTACACGGTAATAAAGGGCAGAGAATTTATGGTGCTTTCAATCGAGGCGATATAAACAAAGCCGAGCAGTCAGCTTGACTGCTCGGCTTTATTTATTCTTCCGCATTTTCCTCTGCTTTTATATCATCGGAGCTTTTGTTATACAGATAATCAATCAGCATTTCCTTGTTTTTGTCCGTGTTTATGCTGATAACACTGTTGCCTTGAATTGTTGCGTAATCCCATGTTCCCTCAAATGGTACTTTGGTTTGGTGCATATCGCCTGTAATGCAAAAGCCAGCCTGCATAACCAGCTTGACAAGCTCGCCCTTGCTCATATCCGTTTCAATGTATGGGGCGGAGCTGAATGCCATTTTGTAAAGCTTAATAGGGCCGGAATGCTTAGCCGCGTTTAAAATTGCCGTCATAACGGTGCGTTGCCTTTCCGTTCTGACAAAGTCTGTATCAATTTTTCTTATTCTGCAGTATGCCAATGCCTGCTCGCCTGAAAGCTTGTACTTTCCTGAATCAAGCTTAACATTGCCGTATCTGTAAGGGTGACCGGTTACCTCCTGGGCCTCCGCCTCGGTAACGTCAACCTCAACACCGCCAAGGCTGTCCACAAGCACCTTAAACATATCAAAGTCCACCACTGCATAGCCGTCGATATCCACACCGAAATTATATTCTATTGCGTCAACAACACCTTGGTATCCCCCTGACGAACAAGCGGCATTTAAACGCTGTTCGTAGCCGAGGGAGGGAATATATACCCATGTGTCACGCAAAAATGATACCATTTTAATGCAGTGATGCTTTGTGTCCAGTGATACAAGCATCATTGTGTCGGAGCGGGTTTCCTCAGCATTTTCTCCTGCTCTGGCATCAACTCCCAGAAGTAAAATGTTTTTTACGGCGGAGCTGCTTTCAAGGGAATCTGCACTGACGTAGGTGTTATCCTGCTTTTCATTATAATTTACTCTGCCCATAACAATTCCGGCAGAGCCTACAATGAGGAGTATCAATGCTATTATAAATATGAGTATTCCTTTTCCTACCGATATATGGGGACGCTTAGACCTTTTTCCTGAGCTGTCATCAGGTCTTTTTTTATTATGCCTTGGCTTGTCCCTTTGTGCTTTAGCAGGGGATTTGCCCTTTGGTTCAAAATCCTCAGGGGTTTCACTTTTAAAGGCTTGCATATCATCATAATTGCTGCTTGCAAAATAGGTGCCTTCACAGGGATTTATTCCGCTGTCATTTACCTGATTATCTTTTACGGTATCGCTTTTTCTCTGTCTGTTGTTAAAATTCAAATCAATGGGATTATATCCGTAGTAGTTTTCCTCTTTGGGTACGGTCCTGTCAACATCTCTGTTTCGGTTTCTTTTTTCGGGATTAAAGCCCTCGTTTTCAAATCGTGGCACAATACCACCTCCACAGAAAAATCTTACTACATATTATATTTAATTTCAACTGTCATTTTGTAAATTATATTGACAATGGGGGGCAAATTGACATAAAATATATTCATACGAGTCGGCTTGGCAATTGCGTACTGCTTTGCAGTATGAGGAAAGTCCGAGCAGCACAGAGCAGGATAACGGCTAACGGCCGCCGAGGGTGACCTTAGGGAAAGTGCAACAGAAATATACCGCCTCTATGAGGTAAGGGTGGAAAGGCGAGGTAAGAGCTCACCGAGGAAGTGGAGACATTTCCTGCCATGTAAACCCTATCCGCTGCAACATCGACTAAAGGGTTGTTTGCTCGACACATAACTTTGAAGGATGGCTGGAGCGCAGGAGCAATTCTGCGTCGAGATAGATAATTGCCCACGACAGAACTCGGCTTACTGCCGGCTCGTATCTATTTTATATATGATGGGGTAATATTGATGCTGGTTAATATGAGTGAGCTTTTAGCGGATGCCCAACAAGGCAATTATGCCGTGGGCTCCTTTTCCGTTGCCAATATGGAAATGGTGTTAGGCGTTCTTAAGGCGGCAAAGGAATTGAATGCACCTGTAATTTTGCAGATTGCAGAGGTTAGGCTTAAGCAAAGTCCCTTGGAAATTATAGGGCCGCTTATGGTTGCCGCGGCAGAAAATGCCGATACGCCTGTTGCTGTTCACTTTGACCACGGAAAAACATTGGAAAAAATAGGACAGGCTCTTGATTTGGGCTTTACCTCGGTAATGTTTGACGGCTCACATCTTCCTCTTGATGAAAATATTGAAATGACAAAAAGGGTTATGGCAATGGCTCTGGAATACGGCGCTGATGTTGAGGCGGAAATCGGCTGTGTAGGCGGCTCGGAGGATGGCTCTGAGGATATTGCAGTCAACTGCACAAGAGTTGATGACGCTGTGCGTTTTGAAGCTCAGACACAGGTTGATGCCCTTGCAATTGCCATCGGCAATGCCCACGGCAATTATAAAAGCACCCCTAAGCTGAGATTTGATATTTTGGAGCAGGTTGAAAAAAGTGTTGACGTGCCCCTTGTTCTTCACGGCGGTACGGGTATAACAGAAGAGGATTTTGTTAAATGCTCCCATACGGGAATTAAAAAAATAAATATTGCAACTGCTACCTTTGACAATGTTGAAAGTACAGTGCATAAATGCTATAATGATGGCAGCATTAACGGTTATTACGATTTGCAGGCGGCTGAGGTTGAGGGTGCATACCAAAACGCAAAAAAGCACATCCTTATTTTCGGCACGGACAACAAGGCGTAATAACATATAAAAAGAGGTAATACTTATGAATTATGTTGAATTTGATATGACAAAGCCACTTGATTTTATACCTATCGGCAGAATAGCAATTGATTTTAATCCTACCGATATGTATATGCCGCTGAGTAAATCCTCAAATTTCAATAAATATGTGGGCGGCTCTCCTGCAAATATTGCAGTGGGACTTGCAAGGCTTGGCTGTAAGGTTGGCTTTTGCGGCTGTGTAAGCAATGACCGGTTCGGCGACTTTGTTGTTGACTACTTTGAAAAGGAAGGCATTGATATCAGCCATATCACAAGGGCAAAAAACGGCGAGTGCATCGGCTTGACCTTTACTGAAATTCTTTCAAAGGAGCAGTCCTCAATACTTATGTACCGTGACAATGTTGCTGATTTTTGCCTGTCACCTGAGGATATTGACGAGGAATATATCTCCTCTGCAAAGGCAATTGTTATAAGCGGTACGGCTTTGGCAAAATCTCCGTCAAGGGAGGCTTGCCTTAAAGCAATGATGCTGGCAAAAAAGAATAATGTGAGAATTATTTTTGATATTGATTACCGCGAATACACCTGGAAATCAAAGGATGAAATTGCGGTTTATTACAGTATTGTTGCTCAAAATGCCGATATAATTATGGGCTCAAGAGAAGAATTTGATTTGACTGAGGGCATTGTGGGCGTTAAAGGATCCGACCCTGAGTCTGCAAAATACTGGCAGTCCTTCGGTGCCGCAATATGTGTAATCAAGCACGGCAAGGAAGGCTCCACCGCCTATACAAACGACGGTAAATTTTATTCAATTAAGCCCTTCCCCGCAGTTGTGCTTAAGGGCTTTGGCGGCGGCGACGGCTACGGCTCCTCATTCCTTTACAGTCTTCTTCAGGGCAAGGAAATTATTGAATGCCTTGAGTTTGGCTCAGCCTCTGCGTCAATACTTATTTCCGCTCATTCCTGCTCCGACGCAATGCCCTCTGCTAAGCAGGTGGAGGAATTTATCAGGAAAAGCAAGGAAGAATACGGCGAAATGGTTGCAAGAGTGTAATTTGATTTATCATATTTAAAATTCACGGTTTATTCCGTGAATTTTTATTAGGAAGAATTATGGAAAATTATTGTGAAAAACAGTTGCCGGTTAAAAAGCCTTCGGCAAGAAATTATGGCATTGACCTTTTAAGATGCTTTGCAATGGCAATGATAGTGATGCTGCATACGCTTTCAAAAAGCGGATTGCTGACGGAAACTACTGTTGGCTCGCTTAAGTATGAAATTGTATGGTTTATGGAAATATTTTGCTACTGTGCAGTTGACTGCTTTATAATAATAAGCGGCTTTGTGGGGCTTAATTCCAAATTCCGCATTTCAAGGATACTGCTTTTGTGGCTTCAGGTGGAGTTTTACAGTGTAGGACTTACCGTATTAATGCAGATTGTTCAGGGCGATTTTAATTTGCAGGAGCTTTTACGTTCCCTTCTGCCTGTTTCAACCAATGCTTATTGGTTTTTTACGCAGTATTTTGTCTTGTCCTTCTTTATGCCGTTTATAAACAAATTGGTTCTTAGTATGACAATAAGACAGAACGGTCTTTTTGTGGGAATGATGCTGGTTTTCTTTTCACTTCTTCCCATGCTTTATGCCGTGCCTGTTGATATTTTGGGAGAATTTAACGAAAAGATATTTTACACCGAAAGGGGATATAGTGTACTTTGGATGATTGTTATATATTCTCTGGGTGCATTTATCAACCGCCTTGTAAATTCTCAAAGGCTTGACAGGATAAAGGGATATGTTTATTTTCTGGTATTTATGTGCAGTGATATAATAATTTGGATTATCCATTATTTGTGCGTAAACAGGGAAAACAAGGTTTCCCAGTATTTTGTGGTTTCCTACACCTCTCCTTTTGTGGTGCTTTCGGCAGTAGGAATGTTTATGTTCTTTTCTAAAATGCAGTTCTGCGATAGGGCAAACAAGCTTATTTCATTTTTCTCTGCAGGGGCATTTTCTGTTTATCTTATTCATTTACACAGGTGTATTTACCCTGTTTTTAAAGAATTTGTATCATTAATGCTTGATATGAGAGTTTTAAAATTGATTCCCTGCCTGTTATTTACGGTTTTGTTTGTATTTTTTGTTTGTACTCTGTTTGACGCATTGAGGGAGCGGCTTTTTAAAATCCTTCGTATTGACAGGCTTTGCAAAAGGACGGACAGGATTTTAACAGTAAAAAAGACAGATGTCTAATTAGTGTTGACTTTTTTTTGAAAATATGCTATAATGTGGAACAATCGAGGGAGTAGTTCCGTGCAATATTTACATAGCACGCACTAAATCAACAGCTTGCCTAACGGCTGGTTTAGTTTTAAAGAATGAGACTCGTACATAGTGTAATACTATGTACGGGTTTTTGTTTTTATATTAAATAATCTCTGAAAGGGGAATTTTGATGAAGGAATACTTAAAAAACACTGCTCAGGTTTTTGAACAGGTTGGCTCCGACGAGGGCGGTCTTACCGCCGCAGAGGCGTCAAAAAGACTTGAGCAAAACGGCAAAAACAAGCTGGCTGAGGGTAAAAAGGAATCACTTATCCACAGATTTTTAAAGCAGCTTGCAGACCCAATGATTATCATTTTGATTGTTGCGGCAGTTATATCTGCGGTTACTGCCGCATTCGGCGGTGACGGCGAGGGATATGCCGATGTTATAATCATTATGGTGGTTGTTATCATCAATGCTGTTCTGGGTGTTTATCAGGAAAGCAAGGCTGAGAAGGCCATTGAGGCACTGCAGGAAATTGCAGCCGCCACGTCAAAGGTTATCCGTGACGGAAAGCTGACTGATATCAAATCAGAGGATTTGGTAATCGGTGACGTGGTTGTACTTGAAGCAGGTGACAGTGTGCCTGCGGACTGCCGTATCATCTCCTGTGCATCTATGAAGATTGAGGAGGCGGCATTGACCGGTGAGTCTGTGCCTGTTAATAAGCAGGTTGACGAAATTGATCCGCTGGGCAGTGATGATGTTCCTCTGGGCGACAGAAAGAATATGTGCTATATGGGCTCCAACGTTGTTTACGGTCACGGTAAGGCTGTGGTTGTTGCAACAGGTATGGATACCGAAATGGGTAAAATTGCCGACGCCTTGGCAACTGCCGAGGAGGGCGAAACACCGCTTCAGATTAAGCTTAATCAGCTTTCAAAAATCCTGTCAATATTAGTTCTGGGCATATGCGTGTTCATCTTTGCATTTGATATTATCCGTTCACTTGTAGTTGGCGACGCAGTTAATTTCAGCTCCGTTCTTGACACATTTATGGTTGCTGTTTCACTGGCTGTTGCCGCAATTCCGGAGGGACTTGCCGCAGTTGTTACAATCGTTCTTTCAATCGGTGTAACTAAGATGAGTAAGCGCAATGCCGTTATTCGTCAGCTTACCGCCGTTGAAACCTTGGGCTGTACACAGGTTATCTGCTCAGATAAAACAGGTACTTTGACTCAAAACAAGATGACCGTTGTTGAATACAAGGGCAGTGACGAAAAGCTGCTGGCATCTGCAATGGCGCTTTGCTGTGATGCCGAGCTGCAGGACGACGGCACCATTAAGGGCGAGCCTACCGAGGCGGCCTTGGTTGCATATGCAAGCAAGCTTGATATGCCTAAGTACGATTTGGAAAAATCATTCCCAAGGGTTATGGAGGCACCGTTTGACTCAATGAGAAAAATGATGTCCACCGTTCACGAGTCTGACCACGGATATATTCAGTATACAAAGGGTGCTCCGGACGTTGTTCTCTCACGCTGTACCTCCTACTATGAGGACGGAAAGCAGCTCCCAATGACTGATGAAAAAATGCAGCAAATCCTTGCAGACAATAAGGAAATGGCTGAAAAGGCACTCCGTGTTCTTTGCTGTGCTATGAGAGCTTATAAGGATAAGCCTGAAAGCGAAGAGGCAGAAGCCCTTGAAAAAGACTTATGCTATGTGGGCTTAACAGGTATGATTGACCCTGTAAGACCTGAGGTAGTGGATGCAATCAAGGAATGCAGATGTGCCGGCATAAGACCTATTATGATTACAGGCGACCATAAGGATACCGCTGTTGCAATTGCAAAGGACCTTGGCATTATTGAGGACGAGTCAGGCGCAATCACCGGTGCCGAGCTTGACAAAATCAGCGACGACGACCTTATGACAGAAATTGAAAAATATTCTGTTTATGCACGTGTTCAGCCTGAGCACAAGGTAAGGATTGTTAAGACCTGGAAGGCAAAGGGAAAAATCACTGCCATGACAGGTGACGGCGTAAACGACG
Source organism: uncultured Clostridia bacterium (assembly GCA_945869905.1). Lineage (GTDB taxonomy): Bacteria > Bacillota > Clostridia > Oscillospirales > Acutalibacteraceae > Eubacterium_R. Next base: position 9,957 of record CAMBQD010000015.1, read on the forward strand.
CACCTTCAATTAAAAATGCCGATATCGGCGTAGGAATGGGTATAACGGGTACCGACGTTACAAAGAATGTTGCAGATATGGTTTTGGCTGACGATAACTTCGCCACAATCGTCTCCGCAGTTGAAGAGGGCAGAAGAATTTATGATAATATCAGAAATTCAATACAGTTCCTGCTTTCATCTAATCTTTCCGAGGTTGTTTCCATTTTCATTGCAACACTGATGGGCTTTACTCTGTTTGAGCCTGTTCACCTGCTTTGGATTAACCTTATTACCGACTGCTTCCCCGCCCTTGCTCTTGGTCTTGAAAAGGGCGAAAAGGATATTATGCAGCGCGCACCGCGTAACTCAAAGGACGGTATTTTTGCCGGCGGTATGGGCTTTGATGTTGTTTATCAGGGCTTAATGGTAACGCTCGTAACACTGCTTGCATATTTCTTCGGCACAAATCAGTTTGGTATAACACTTGCTCACGGTACACCTGAGGTTATTCACCAAAACGGTATGACTATGGCGTTCCTGACCTTGGCAATGTCTGAAATTTTCCATTCCTTTAATATGCGTTCGCGCCGTCAGTCAATTGCAAAAATGGGAAGCATCAACTGGTATCTTGTAGGTGCAATGGTGCTTAGCTTAGTGCTGTCAACTGTTGTTATCTATATTCCGTTCCTTGCAGAAGCATTTGATTTTGCACATATCAGCCTTATTGAATACGGTGTTTCAATGCTCCTTGCAATCTGCGTAATACCAATTGTTGAGATTGTAAAAGCAATTCAGAGAAGAATAAAAAAATAATTAAAATCAATAAGAAAAGCCCTGCTGAGTAAAATCAGCAGGGCTTAATTTTTGGCGTTT
>CAMBQD010000016.1 GCA_945869905.1 uncultured Clostridia bacterium
TCCATTTTGTTGTCCTCCGTACGCGGACAGTTGTATTACTGTGAAATACACTTGTCTATATTAACAGAAAAGTCTAAAAGTATCAAGCCCTAATTTTAAAAAATTAATATTTTTATTATATTTTTCCCCTTGATAATTGAAAAACGTTGACTTATTATATAGTTATAATGGTATAAAGGAAGTAAAAATATGACAGACAAGGTTAAAAAAAGAAGAGACACCATAATAAATGTTGCCTTCGCCGCATTGGTTATCGGTTTAGTTTACGTTTTCTTCAAATACTGTTTTGCCATAACGGCTCCGTTTTTGATTTCCTTTTTCTTTGCGGTGCTGCTGCAAAAGCCGCTGAGATGGCTTGACAAAAAGACCAAAAAAAAGTGCCACACCCTGTGGTCACTGCTGCTGGTACTGCTGTCCCTATTGATTATTCTCGGTCCGGTAATCACAATTATTTCCCTGATTGCAAAGGAAATAGGCGGCTTTGTGTCATACTTAATGGGTCAGTTAAACGATTTGCCCTCCTTCCTTGCAACTCTTGAAAGGGAAATATTAAACCTGTTAAAGTTTTTGCCTGAGGGAATATACACCTCTGTTTCCGACTCAATTTCAGAAGTATTCGGCAGAATGATAAACGATTTTGACCTGAGTGCCCTTGGAATTGATATGAAGGCAATTACCTCAGGACTTACCACAGGCGTAACAGGCATTTACAGCGTTGTTAAAAATATTCCCTCTGCCCTTATCGGCATAGTAATCGGCATAGTTGCGTGGATATTCTTTACAAAGGACTATAACTATATTGTAAGCTTTATTAAACTCCAGCTGCCTGAGAGCAAGAAAAATCTGCTCAGTGAAATCAAGCAGATTTTCTCCAAAACCGTATTAAAAATGCTCAGAGCATATGGGCTTATAATGCTTATCACCTTCCTTGAGCTTTTCCTTGGATTGTCAATCCTTAACTGGATAGGTGTAATGGACAACAACTATGTGGTTGTAATTGCCCTTGCAATTGCCGTGTTTGATATACTGCCTGTTGCAGGCTCCGGCGGAATACTTATTCCGTGGGCTTTAATCAGCTTGGTGATGGGCAATTATACACAGGCATTGGGACTCATCATCATATACGTAATTATTTCCGTTATCCGTCAGTATATTGAGCCTAAGATTGTGGGCACATCACTGGGAGTTCATCCAATAGTTACTCTGGCAGGGCTTTACTTTGGTCTTAAACTGTTCGGTTTCCTTGGTATGTTTATTGTACCGATTACCGTTATGACAATTAAGGCATTTAACGATGCAGGCAGAATTCACCTTTACAATTCACCTGACAGAAATTAATGTACAGAAAGCAAAACAAATCGGTGATTCAATTTGGCAAAAATGTGGGTCTTGGTTTGCAATGTTTTTACATCGAATCAATTTACGTCGCGGTAATCGACCTAAGTTTTTCGTGCGTAGCCTTCGGTTACGCACTTTTTTTATTTTTGGCGGAGCAAATATGAAAAGCTGTGGCTTTTTCGGAGCTACAACTATGGCGGAAATAACTCCCGAATTTGAATACAGATTAAATGCGGCGTCTATATGGCTATGTGTGACTATGTTATAATTGACAGTGTAAAAAAACAGCATCACGGAGGAAATATATACAACCGCTATATCAAATTATGTTGTTGAAAAACAAATGCCGAAAATTATTAGAATTGATAAAATGAAAAAGAAGGACAGTGATTAAAAATCACTGTCCTTCTTTTTTACTGTTAAAGTCCTGTATTTTCCGCAATATATTTTCTTGCCTTAACTGCATATTCAAATGGGTTTGCTTTTGCAGGGTCCTGCTCTGCCTCAACAACCACCCAGCCTTCGTAACCGTTATCGGCAAGGATATCAAATATAGGCTTAAAATCCACGTCACCGTCACCCGGAACGGTAAACACACCTGCCCTTACTGCGTCAAGGAAGGACATATGCTGCGGTACAACCTGATTGTTATACACATCAAGCCTTACGTCCTTAAGGTGAACGTGCTTAACCCTTTTAATATACTTTTTCAGCACGGGAACAGGATCTATGCCTGCAAAGGTCAGATGACCTGAGTCAAACAAAAGATAAACAAGGTCAGGGTCGGTAAGCTCCATAAGCTTATCAATTTCCTCAACGGTCTGCACACCTGTACCCATATGGTGATGGACTGTAAAGTACATACCCTTTGATTTGGCATATGCGCCCATCTCGTTAAAGCCCTTGGCAACCACTGCCCACTGCTCGTCGGTATAACAGGGCTTTTCGTCAAGGATTGATTTATCAAGACAGCCCTGAATTGAATTGCCCTGCTCAGATGCTCCGATAACCTTTGCTCCTAATTTATGGAGCTTATCGCAATGCGCCTTAAATGCTTCAATAGTTTCCTCATAGGGCTTTGATGTCAAAAAGGAGGAAAACCAGGCGTTGCAAATCTGCAAGCCTCTGATATCAAGATAAGGCTTTAAAACATCGGGGTCAGAAGGATATTTATTGCCGATTTCCGAGCCTTTATAGCCGGCAAGAGCCATTTCGCTTATGCACTGCTCAAAGGTGTTTTCCGCACCCAAATCAGGCATATCGTCGTTAGTCCAGCCAATAGGCGCAATGGCAAGTTTTACTTTATTAGCGTCAAGCATTTTATTTATTACCTTTCAAATTAATAATCAAATGTTTCCTTGATATGCTTTTGCATATCATCATAGGCGGCGGCAACTGTTTCCGATTTGGAAACCTCGGCAACGCCCACGCGCCACCAGGACTCAAATCCCGGAGTCATTGTCTTTGGAAGAACCTTTATGTCAAACAGACAGGAAACCGTCTGCTTTTTTGCATCCTCCAGTGCCGCACGAAGCTCGTCAGAGGTACGGCAGGTATAAGCCTTTGCACCGTAGCCCTCGGCAATTTTTGCAAAATCGGGGTCAATTTCCGCACCGTCCAGCATACCTGTAACGGGATTTCTTGCACGGAAAACAGTACCAAATGTGTCTGTACCCTGATTGTTTTGTAGGTTTTCTATACAGCCCCAGCCCATATTATCAAACAGGCAGACATTAATTTTAAGTCCCTCCTGCAAAGCAGTATAAAGCTCACTGTGTCCCATAAGGAAGGAGCCGTCGCCGCAGAAGGTGTACACCTCTGCATCAGGCACAGCCAGCTTGGCGCCCAATGCGCCATTAACCTCATATCCCATATTGGAATAGCCGTATTCCATATGATATGTACCCCTGTTCTTAGGTCTGAACAGTCTTTGCATATCACCGGGGAGAGAGCCTGCAGAGCCTAACGCAATGGCGTCATCATCCATAAACTCGTTAATTATGCCAAGAGCAAGGGTTTGGCTGAGGCCGCCCTTAAGCTCGGTTGAATAATAGCCGTCAACAATTGCATCCCATTCAGCCTTTGCCCCTGCAATTTCATCGGTATATTCTGTCTTATATCCGTCGCAGGAGTCGATAAGGGCAGTAATTGCCTCCCTTGCATCTGCAATAACGGGCTCGGCATCCATTTTAAATGCGTCAAAGGGACAAATATTTATACCCAGAACCTTTCTGTTTTCGTTAAACAGCCACTTGGAAGATGTGGTAAAATCGGTAAAGCGTGTGCCTACGCCGATAACAAGGTCGGCATCCTTTGCAATAACATTGGCAGCCTTGCCGCCTGTTACACCGATACCGCCCAAATTCAGCGGATGCTTCCAGTCGATTATACCCTTGCCTGCCTGAGTTTCGCCGATAGGGATATTATATTTTTCGGCAAAGCGCTGCAATTCCTTTTCCGCACCGCTGTATCTGACACCGCCGCCGCAAATGATAATGGGCTTTTTGGCGGATTTGATAAGCCTTGTTGCCCTTTCAAGCTGTGATTGGGCAATAGGACGTCTGTCCATATGCCACACGCGCTTTGCAAGAAAATGGTCAGGATAATCATAAGCCTCACCCTCAACATCCTGTGGCATTGCAAGACAAACAGCACCTGTATCCGCAGGGTCTGTCAGCACGCGCATTGCGTTTATGCAGGCAGTCATAAGTTGTTCAGGTCTGATAATTCTGTCAAAATAATGGCAAACGCCTCTAAAAGCATCTGTTACCGTTCTGCCGTAATTGTCAAAAAACTCAGCCTGCTGTAAAACAGGGTCCGGCTGACGACAGGCGAAGGTATCGCCGGGCAGAACAAGCAAAGGAATTCTGTTGGCAGTGGCACAGCCGCAGGCAGTAACCATATTTGTTGCACCGGGACCGATGGAAGAAACGCAGGGGATAATTGCCTTTCTGTCCATCTGCTTGGCATAAGCAATGGCGGCAAGCGCCATATTCTGCTCGTTCTTGCCTTGGTAGAACTTAAGGCTGTGTCCGCCCTGCTCCAAGGCCTGACCCACACCAACAACACATCCGTGGCCGAAGATACCGAAGATGCCGTTGACAAATTTTGTTTCAACACCGTCACATTCGATATACTGATTGTCAAGGAACTTAACAAGTGCCTGTGACATTGTAAGTCTTGTACGTTTCATAATTAACCCTCAATTTCAGAAAGCTTAACAGGTCTGTTTTCTTTAACGGAAAGCTTTGCGGCAAGTCCCAATCTAAGAGCCTCAAGTCCGTCATAAACAGTTGTTTTGGTGGGCTTGTCGTTAATAACGCAGTCAATAAACTCTGTCATCTCGTCAGTAAAGGACTGCATATATCTTTCAAGGAAGAAATAAAGGGGCTTATCGGTAACTGCACCGTTTTCGTCAATAAACTCAACATTAGTCGGAGTATCGTTTGCCGCACTTGCCTGACCCTTTTTGCCGAACACCTCAAGCCTTTGGTCATAGCCGTAGGCTGCCTTACGGCAGTTATCAATAACACCAATGGCACCGCTCTTAAACTTAAGTGCAACAAGGGCGGTATCAACGTCCCCTGCCTCACCGATGGCAGGGTCAACGGTTACTGCCGCATTGGCATAAACCTCCTCAACCTCACCGCCGATAAAGCGTGCCATATCAAAATCGTGAACAGTCATATCAAGGAATATACCGCCGGATACCTTAACATATGAGATTGGGGGCGGCTCAGGGTCGCGTGATGTGATTTTAATTGTCTGCAGCTCGCCTATCTTGCCCTTGTTGGCAAGGTCCTTAATATGTGCAAAGTTATGGTCATAACGGCGGTTAAAGCCTATCTGAAGCTTAACGCCTGCCTCGTCCACAGCCTTGATTACAGCCTTGATTTTTTCAACAGTTAAATCAACAGGCTTTTCACAGAAAATGTGCTTGCCTGCCTTTGCCGCCTCAATTGCAATATCTGCGTGAGTATCTGTTGAAGAGCAGATAAGAACGGCTTTAATTTCGGGATTATTCAATATTTCGTGATAATCCTCATAGTAATTTGCGATACCCAGCTCATCTGCAAGCTTTTTTGCGCCTTCAACAAAAATGTCGGAAACTGCAACAATCTCTGCCTGTGGGATGTGGTATGTAATCGACTTTGCGTGTACCTGACCTATACGTCCGGCACCGATGATACCAACCTTAAGTTTTTCCATAATTTTACCTCACAAATTGAATAATTTAAGAGCTTCGCCCCATCTTTTTAATGATAGCACATTAAAAAGCATAATTCAATATTCTGTATAAACAACACAAATTTTTTATTGGGTTCAAGATATTGCATTAGCAGTAAAATATATGTATAATATTATGTACGTAATATACGTAATACAAAAGGAGATCGACTATGACTTACACATACAAGCCCACAGGCGTCTGTTCAAGGCAAATAAACATTGAAATTTCAGACGACGGCAAAATCAAGAACATCAGCTTTATAGGAGGCTGCAACGGTAATCTTAAGGGAATATCCGCCCTTGCCAAGGGCAGAACACCCGAGGAGGTTATCGGTGTGCTAAAGGGTATTCAGTGCGGCTTTAAGGGCACCTCATGTCCCGACCAGCTTGCAAGGGCGCTTGAAGAAATAGAAGAAGAATTATAATCGGAGGACCAAAATATGTTCAGACTTGAAAGCAGAATACTTCAGCGTGAATTTAAGGTATATGAGGAAAATCTTTACGCGTCACAAATCAGGAATACTCTGTCAAAAATGGATTTGGTGCCTGACGGAAACAGTGTGGAATTTTTATTCCGTTTTACAGACGGAACGGAATTTTCTTCAAAGGGGCTTAAGGTAACCGGCTCCGTTAATGAAGGCGGCAGGCTTTCCTTTACCTTTGCCGAATGTGAGGGCATTACCGTTACAATGACCTTTTGGGCAGGACGTGACGGCAACACACTGAAAAAGCAAATTTCCTTTGTTCAGACAAGTGATAAAATCATTGATTATATTCTTCTGGAAAACATAGGAATTGTAAATTCCAAAACACATTTCTGTGTGCCTACAGACGCAAAGGGACCTGAGCTCAGCGGCTTTCATTCATCACTGGGTCAGCCGTTTTATATTGACAGCCTTTTCTTTGGCTGTGAATTCCCTGCCACCTTTAACTCAATTGTTTACGGTGTAGGTCAGGTAAAATATTATTTGGGCAAAAACATTCAGGGAAAATATGACTGCCCCGTAACAGTAATGGGCGGTGCAAAAAGCAATGAAATGGTGGATGTTCAAAGGGCGTTTTATGATTACATTGACGATATTGCAACACCCAGCAATTTCCGCCTGCAATACAACAGCTGGTATGACCATATGCTTAACATTGACGCAGACAATATTGAAAAGTCTTTCTTTGAGATTGAAAAGCATTTGTCCGCAAACGGCATACCGCCCCTTGACGCCTATGTTGTGGACGACGGCTGGAACGATTATAAATCATCATTCTGGAGCTTTAACAAAAAATTCCCCAACCGGCTTTATGACCCCACATCTATTGCAAAGCGCTTAGGCTCCACCTTCGGTCTTTGGCTTGGCCCAAGAGGCGGCTACAACTGGCCTGATAAATTTGCAAAGCGCATTGAAAAAGCAGGAAATGGCGCATACAACGCACAGGCAAGGGATATTTGCGTTGCGGACAAAACCTATCAGAAAAATGTTCAGGATTTTATACTGAAAACCACAAGGGATTTTGATATCAACTACTGGAAATTTGACGGCTTCTGCCTTAAGCCCTGTACAAATTCAAAGCACAACCACGCTGTTGGCGGCGAAAACGATATGTACTACTTTACAGAAATGTGGGCAGGCTGGATTGAAATATTCAAAAATCTGCGCTTAATGAGGAAAAAGCAGGGCAAGGATATTTGGATAAATATGACCTGCTACGTTAATCCGTCACCTTGGTGGCTCCAGTACGTAAACAGCATTTGGCTGCAAAACAGCTCCGACATTGGCTTTGCAAGCAATGTAAGTCATCAGTCACAGCTTGACAGTGAGCTTACCTTCCGTGATTCAAGATATTATGATTCTCTCTGCACAAGGGCTTGGCAGCTTCCCACAATATATATCTACAATCACGAGCCTATTTACGGAAACTGTGCAAAGGTTGATTATACCGACGAGGAATTTGAAAAATATCTTTATTTCAACGCCTGCAGAGGACAGGCATTTAATGAGCTTCATCTCAGCTATAATATGATGAACAAGTCAAAGTGGCGCACCCTGTCAACCGTATTACAGTGGCAAAAGAGCAACTATGACATTTTACAGAGAGTAAGCTTTATCGGCGGAAAGCCTGATGAAAACAATGTTTACGGATATTTCGGCTGGACGGAAAAGGGCGACGGAATTGTTGCGCTCAGAAACCCATCTGACGAAAAGGCGCCTCTCACCCTTACCCTCAACAAGCTTATGGGCTGTCCTGAAGATCTTAAGGACGTAAAGCGATATAATGTTTATAACGAAAGCGGCAAGGAAAGCTTTGACAGCTATTCATACGGAGATAAAATTGATATGACCCTCAAGCCCTTTGAGGTTAAGATTTTCCAGTTCGGCAAGGAGGACAGAAGGTACGATTTTCTTAAAGGCTCCAATGAATTTACTATTTCCTTCCTTTATGACGGAGATGACAACTGCACAATAGCAGAAAATGAGGATATTAAGATTTCCGTTGAAAAGGGCTTAATCAAAATCAAGTGTGACAGCTGTGAAATTAATTCCGAAAGCATTATAAGCGGTAACAAGCACAAGATTACCATTGTCAGAGAAAAGAACAGAATGGTTAAGCTTTACATTGACAAATATCTTGATTGCTCCGGATATGATGAAAACGCAAAGGCTGTTGTTTCCACCGAATTTAACTGCAGTGCAAACGGCTTTACCGTTAAGGACAAGGCAACACCATATGATGAAATCATAACGCTTAAGGAAATTTTAAGCAGTATGAGCAAGAAGAGAAAGAAGAACTGATATGATTTGTAAAAAATGCGGATGTGACACACTAATCAAAAATGATGATTGGTACAAATGTGCTAACTGCGGAGCAATCATATTTGATACAGAGGTAAAGCTGGGCGATATGGAAAGCCCCACCAAGCAGGTTGAAAGCATAGAAAAAAAAGCCGCATATCAAAAGCAGCAATACACCGAGCAAACAAAAGAGACGGACGACGTCAACCAAGAAGCTAAGGAAAAAAGCAAGCTGCGTGAGGCAATAGACTTTTGCCTGCCAATCGTTATTGCGGTGATTATTGCAATTATTCTTAAAACCTGTGTGTTTGCAAATGCCGTTGTTCCTACAGGCTCTATGATTAACACAATACAGGAAAAGGACAGGATTATTGCCAGCCGACTTGCCTACATCAAAAATGACCCTGAGCGTTACGATATTGTTATTTTTAAATACCCTGACGACAGAAAGCAGTATTTTGTAAAAAGAGTAATCGGCCTGCCCGGTGAAACCGTTGAGGTTATCGGCGGAGTTGTATATGTTACCAAAACAGACGGAGAAACCATACAGCTTGACGACAGCTTTGTTACAAACTGCAAGCCCACCGGCGACTACGGTCCCTTTGTTGTGCCGGAGGATTGCTATTTTATGATGGGCGACAACAGAAATTCAAGCTGGGATTCACGCTTTTGGACAAACAAATATGTTCCTAAGGACGATATCATCGGCAAGGTTAAATTCAGGTATTATCCGAATTTCAGCAAAATAGAATAATCGCCATCTGAGATGAGAGAGGGATTGGCTATGAATCAGGAAAATTATATACCAAAAAAGGAACGTTGGGCATTCAGCATAGGCGCATTGGGACAGGGAATGATTTATGCAATGATGTCAAGCTACATCAGCGATTACTATCTTAACGTGCTCCAGCTTGCACCTATGTTTGTGCTTTTGCTAATGCTGCTTGCAAGAGTGTGGGACGCAATTAACGACCCGCTTATGGGTATGATTGTTGACCGCAGAACAACAAGACACGGAAAGATGCGTCCGTACATAATTTATGCCTCTGTTCCGATAGGTATACTTACGGTGCTGATGTACCTCAGTCCGAATTTGGAAAAAACTCAGCTGATGATTTATTCCGCCGTTGTATACGTTGCATGGGGTATGATTTACACAATGGCAGACGTCCCCTTCTGGAGCCTGCCTAACGTAATGACGCCGAATGCAGAGGAAAGGAGCTCAACCATTTCCTTTGGCCGTACATTAAACGGTGTGGGCTCTGCCGTTCCTGAGGTGTTGTTCCTTGTAATCGGCTTGGTTTTGCCAAATATTATGGGCACCTCAGACGGATTACAGTACAACAAAACAAAATATCTTATTATGGCAATATTTACGGTTGTAATAGGTATTCTGCTTTATGCAAGGTCATACTTTCATATAAAGGAAAGAGTTGTGATTCCCGACGTTAAGCCTGTCAAGGGCGAGCCGTCAAGGCTTTCAAGAATATTCAAATGCAAGCCGTTGATGCTTGTAATACTTATGGGTATTCTCTCCAGCGGACGTTATATGGTTCAGGCGGCGGCAGTTCACGTTGCGCGCTATGCCTTTTACATAGGTAAGCCCCTTGAGGAAATGAGCGACGAGGCACGTGTGGCGGCAATTGAGGCAAGCGTGTCCACTGTTAAAACAATCTTTCAGGTTTGTGCAATTGTGGGTATGTTCGGAGCAATGCTTGTTATGCCTGCGCTTATGAAAAGATTTGACTATAAAAAAATAGTTATCACCACCTGTATTGCAGGCTTTGTTGCCAGCATTTTCACCACACTTATCGGCTGGTTTACAATGAATCTTTATATTTGTATTCCGTTCATTTTGATTTCCTGCATACCGTTGGGCGTACTTAATGTTATTACATATGCAATGATTGGCGACTGCCTTGATTATATGGAGCTTAAAACGGGCTTTAGGGACAACGCTTTAGGCTCTGCCTGTCAGGGCTTTGTTAACAAGCTTGGCAATGCCCTTGCCACATCAGGTATTGTTTTGATGTATATGTTCATCGGCTTGGATCCAGCCAATATGCTCAGCTCCGACGTAATAATGGCGGCAACGGATTTGGCTATGAATCAGCGCTTTGCCATGTTCTCATTAGTATCCATTGTACCGGGTGTGAGCCTACTTTTATGTGCAGTGCCAATGTTTTTCTACAAAATCAGCGGTGAAAACAAGGTAAGAATGGAGGAGCAGCTTGCTCAGCAAAGAAAAGCCAGAGGTATTGAAATCAGTGAATAATTGATAAGGAGTAAAAA
>CAMBQD010000017.1 GCA_945869905.1 uncultured Clostridia bacterium
TTCCAGTACGGCAGATATCTTACCATTTCCGGTTCAAGAAGGGGTACAAATGCTATGACCCTTCAGGGTATATGGAACACTCACCTAAGGGCACCCTGGTCATCAAGCTATACCACTAATATTAATACCGAAATGAATTATTGGTGTACGGACATTGCAAACCTGTCGGAATGCTTTGACCCACTGCTTGAGCTTGTTAAAAAGCTCAGCGTAAACGGTACTGTAACTGCAAAGGACTATTATAACTGCGGCGGATTTTGCTCCCACCACAACAGTGATATATGGGGCGCAACATACCCCGCGGGATACCCAAAGGGTAACGGCAACGCAACACAGTATGCACCCTGGTGTATGAGCTCACCTTGGCTTTTAAATCAGCTTTATGAGCATTATCTTTACACAAATGACGAGGAATATAAGGCTGAGCTTATTCCTTTATTTGAAGGCTGCCTTGCCTTTTACAAGGATTTTCTTACGGAAAAGGACGGAGAGCTTGTAACCTGTCCGTCAATCAGCCCTGAAAATAATTTCAATGATAAAGGGGTTTCCGTTGCACTGACATATATGCCGTCAATGGACAGAGAAATATTGTTTGATTTCTTTGAAAACTGCAGGGAGCTGGGGCTTGATGCTCCTGTAATTGAACAGGTTAAGCCTGCCGCGGACGGCAGAATACCAGAGTGGGCAGAGGATTTTCAAGAAACGGAAATTGAGCACCGCCACGTCAGCCACCTATACTGCATTTATCCGTCACGCTTTATACAAAGCGACGAGCTTAACAGAGCGGCTGAAAAATCCCTTAACAAACGAGGCTTTGGCGGAACCGGATGGTCTCTGGGCTGGAAGGTATGCCTGTGGGCAAGGCTGAAAAACGGTGAAAATTCACTTAGACTTATTAAACAGCAGCTTACATATATCAGCCCTGTAGCAAAGCTCCATTGGGGCGGTGGATCGTATCCCAACCTATTTGACGCGCACCCGCCATTTCAGATTGACGGCAACTTCGGTGTAACCGCAGGCATTGCGGAAATGCTGAAAAACGAAGCGTTACCCGAGGAATGGACCGGCAGGATAAAAGGCATAAAAGCCTACGGCGGAAAGGAAATATCATATTCCTTTAAAAACGGAAAAAGGATATAAAAAAACAGGCAGTTCAAAATGAACTGCCTGTTTTTTTATGACGAACAAAGTTCGCCGCTACTGTTTTTATAAGTGGAATATGATATCGTCACTCTTCCAGTTAAAGAAAAGTATACCGACGAGCAATGTTATTACTGATACAACCGTTGCATATAGCAATAATTTCCAGCTCATCAACTGTCCGTACAAAACGCAATGCCTGAACAATTCAATCATTGAGTAAAGAGGATTGATTTTTATTACAATCTGAATCCACCTCGTGTTTATAGTGCTGAGATGATAAAGGATAGGCACCATATAAAACAAAAGCTGAGTTACAACATCCCAGATATATTCAATGTCCCTGAAATACACACAAAGAACAGAAAGGATAAGCCCTACGCCTGTACTGAAAATCAGCATCAGCAGCATAGGCACCCAGAACAGAAGTGCATAACCGTTAATTTCCAACTGTGAGCCGCCCTGAAGCCCTGTCAGCTTAAAGAAAATCCAAACGCAAACAAGGCAAAGCAATGAAATTGCAAAGGTAACAAAGTTACTGAAAATTGCAGATAACGGGTACATATACTTTGGTACATATACCTTTTTAATAATTGCCTGATTTCTTCTAAAGGAGGTCATTGCCTGCTTTGTTGAGGATGTAAAAAAGCTGAAAAGCAGTCTGCCTGTGAAAAGGTAAACGGGATAGCAAACAATCAAATCACTTTTTTTACCGAATATTCCGCCAAATACAACAGAAAGGACAATCATATTAAGCAGAGGCTGAAAAAAGCTCCACAAAATACCAAGCCAGGAGCTACGGTATTTTAACTTAACATTTTTTAAAGTAAGCTCCTTTAAAAGATTTTTGTATTTTTTAAACATCTTGACATCGTGGTCAAGCTCTTTATTTTTACTGATATCCACAAAAGCACCTCTTTTGCATATTTACATAAAATAACTAAAGCATTATAGCACACATCTTATTATTTTTCAACTTTCATATGAAATAATAAACCTGTGTTGGTTTATGAACAAATTTATCTGAACATATTTGCTATTTCCATGGCTGTTTTTCTGGCGGACATATTTCCGTCAACAACGTAATCCGCCGCGCTTAAATATTTTTTCTTCCGCTGATTATAGAGCTCAAATGCCTTGTCCCTGTCCTGAAAAAGAGGTCTTGTTTTTGAATTGCCTATACGCTGACATATAACGTCAAAATCCGCGTCAAGAAAAACAACCTTGCCGCTTTTTTTCAGTGTGTCCACATTGCGCTGAAATGTAAGTGCTCCTCCGCCTGTGGACACAACACAGTTTTTTATGTCTGCAATATCACAGCAGCACTTATGCTCCAAATCACGAAAATAGTCCTCTCCGTGAACAGTGAATATTGCCTTAATCGCCACACCCTGCTGACGCTCAATCATTTCATCGGTGTCAATAAATTTTCTGCCCATAATTTTAGCAAGCTCTGTGCCCACAGTGGTTTTTCCACTGCCCATAAAGCCGCAAAGAATAATATTCATTATTTGCTCAGCTCCTCTTTTGTTATTTCAATAACGGACTTAACCTGCTCCATGGTAAATTTAACGCCAAGCCAAATTTCCTGTGCAACCGCCGCCTGCCATACAAGCATCGGCAAGCCGTTTGAATATTTGGCACCGCACTGCCTTGCATATCTTAACAGCATGGTTTCCAAGGGATTATAAACGGCGTCAAACACAGCCCTGCATTTTTGTACCTTTTCCTTGGGCAAAACACAGACGTCTGTATTGGGATACATACCCACGGGAGTGCCGTTTATCAAAACATCATATTCGCCGTCAACCTTATCAAGAGTAATAACATTTACTGCTTTGTTAAGCTTTTCAAAAATCTCTTTTTTAATCAAATTTCCCGCGTCAACATCTGCATCACGAACAGCAATGGTCAAATCCGCACCCGCCAGCACGCTTTCAAATGCAAACATCCTTGAAACTCCTCCGCTGCCGCAAAGAAGCACCCTGCCCTTAAGCTCAATACCTGCCATATCAAGAGCACGCAAAAAGCCAAAGCAGTCCGTATTATATCCGGTCAAGGCACCGTTTTTGTTGTCAACAGTGTTAACTGCACCGAAAAGCTCCGCCCTATCGGAAAGAGAATCAAGGTGAGGAATAATACCGGTTTTATGAGGAATAGTAACATTAAATCCGTCAAGGCTGTCCAGCTCCTTTATTCCTTTTGCAAGGATGTCAGGGCTTATTTCCTTAAGCTCATATTCAGCGTCAATACCGTTTATTTTAAAAAGCTCCCTGTGTATTACAGGTGACATTGAATGGCCCAGCGGATAACCTATAAGACAAAAATTTTTCATTATATTGACCTCTTTTGAAAAAAATATTGACAATCCATTAGGAATTATATAATATGATAATAACATAACAAAACAATATTAACAACTACTTTTTGAGGTGCAGTCATTATGGTATTTGAAAAAATCAAGACAATTCTTTCCGAACAGCTGGATATTGAAGAGGATGTCATAACTCCCGACAGCCTTCTTGTTGAGGATTTAGGTGCAGACAGCTTGGACGCAATTGACATTGTTATGTCAGTTGAGGATGAATTTGAAATTGAAATTCCCGACGAAATAGTTGAAAAAATGGAAAGCGTCAGCGATATTGTTACCTACGTGGAAAACAACATTTAGGACACTTGTGATTATATGTCTATAATCAGTATTAAAAACCCACATATCATTGACTTTAAATTTCAAATAAAGTAAAATAAAGGCAGGTATTGTACCTGCTTTTTGTTTTTTTACAATAAGCGTAATAATTGTGCATACGGTGAGATATTTATCTCATCACAGCAATTCTGAGAGGGGTAAGCATATGGCAGAAAAATACGTTATGGCTCTGGACCAAGGCACAACGTCCTCCCGTGCCATTATATTCAACAAAAAGGGTGAAATTGTAGCCAAGGCACAAAATGAATTCACCCAGTATTATCCTGAAAACGGTTGGGTTGAACACGACCCTATGGAGATTCTATTTTCTCAAATCAGTGCAATTTTATCTTGCCTGAGACTTGAAAAGGTTAATCCAAAGGATATTGCCGGCATCGGCATAACCAACCAGCGTGAAACCACAATTGTATGGGACAAGGAAACCGGCAAGCCTGTGTGCAATGCTATTGTGTGGCAGTGCCGCAGAACAGCCCAATATTGTGAGGAGCTTAAGGCAGAGGGCTTAGGTGATTATATCAAGCAGACCACAGGTCTTTTGATTGACGCATACTTCAGTGCCACCAAAATCAAATGGATTCTCGACAATGTTGAGGGGGCAAGAGAGAGAGCTGAAAGAGGCGAGCTCTTATTCGGCACCGTTGACACTTGGCTCATATGGAATTTAACTAACGGCAAGGTTCACGTAACCGATTATTCCAATGCCTGCAGAACAATGCTGTTTGACATTGACAAGCTTTGCTGGGACCCGTTCCTTTGCGAAAAGCTGGGTATACCTATGAGCATGCTGCCGGAGGTTAAGCCATCAAGCTGTGTTTACGGCAATGTTGCAAAAATAACCGGTATTGAGGATATTGCAGGGGTGCCTATTGCAGGTGCAATCGGCGACCAGCCGGGCGCACTTTTCGGTCAGGGCTGCTTTAATTCAGGTCAGGCTAAGAATACATACGGAACAGGCTGCTTCCTTTTGATGAATACGGGTGATAAAAGGGTTAACTCACGTTCAAATCTTTTGTCAGGCATTGCTTGGGGACTTGACGGCAAAATCACCTATTCGCTTGAAGGCTCTGCATTTAATGCAGGCTCTGTTATTAAATGGCTCAGGGACGAGGTGGAGCTTATTCACTCCGCTCCCGAATGTGACGAGCTGGCAGCTGAGGTTAACGATTCCAACGGACTTTATTTTGTGCCTGCCTTTACAGGTCTTGGTGCTCCATACTGGGATATGTACGCAAGGGGCACAATGATTGGCTTGACCAGAAGTGTTAACAGAAAGCATATTTGCCGTGCGGTTTTGGAAAGCATTACATATCAAATGACAGATTTGCTTGAGGCTATGATGAGCGATTCCGATATCATTCTTAAGGATTTAAGAGTTGACGGCGGTGCGTCTGTTTCCGACATTATGATGCAAATTCAGGCTGATATGACAGGAGTGCCTGTTAACAGACCTAAGAATATTGAAACCACCGCCCTTGGCGCCGCCTACTGTGCAGGCCTTGCAACAGGCGTTTGGAAGGATTTGGACGAAATTGAAGCCAATCGTCAAGTTGACAAAATATTTATTCCGTCTATGGAAACAACATTAAGGAACAAAAAATATTCTGACTGGAAGCGTGCGGTTGAACGTTCACGCAACTGGGAAAGATAATTTATTATAAAGGAGTCTTTTATTATGGGTAAAGTAGTATGTCCTTGGGAGCTTATCACGAATTTTGTAACCGACGCTTTTATCGGCTACGGTATTCCGGAAGAGGACGCAAAAATTTGTACGGATATTTTACTTGAGTCCGACAGACGCGGTATTGAAAGCCACGGCTGTAACAGATTTAAGCCGATTTATCTTGACAGAATTAAGGCAGGTATTCAAAGCCCTGTAACTAATTTTGAAATCGTTAAGGAAACACCCACCACCGCTGTTATCGACGGTCATAACGGTATGGGTCAGGTTATCGGCTACAAATCAATGCAAATGGCAATTGACAAGGCTAAGCAGTATGGTATGGGTATGGTTGCGGTACGTAATTCCTGCCACTACGGTATTGCAGGCTACTATACAACTATGGCTACCAAGCAGGGCTGTATCGGTATGACAGGTACAAATGCCAGACCGTCTGTTGCCCCTACCTTCGGTGTTGACGGTATGTTCGGTACGAATCCCCTTACAATCGGTATCCCCACTGATGAGGATTTTGACTTTAATATCGACTGTGCAACATCAATTACCCAAAACGGTAAAATTGAATATTATGAAAGAATAGGCGAGGATGTTCATCCGGGCACAATTATCGGCAGAGACGGCAAGCCTATCGAGGGTGACTCAGGCGAGGCTCTGAAAAAAATCAGAAACGGTCAGGCCGCACTTGCCACACTTGGTGGCATCGGCGAGGAGCTTGGCGGATACAAGGGCTACGGCTATGCAATGGTAATAGAGCTTCTTTCTGCTGTTCTTCAGGACGGCAGCTACGGCAAGGACCTTAACGGCAAGGATGAAAACGGCAATATCAGACCTTATCATCTTGGTCATTTCTTCATTGCCATTGATACAAACCATTTCCTCGGCGAAGAGCTTACACGTAAAAAGGCAGGAGAAATTATCCGTTCTGTTCGTAATTCCACAAAGGCTCCTGGCTGTGACAGAATTTACACCGCCGGCGAAAAGGAATGGGATATCTGGCAGGAAAGAAAGGACAGCGGCGTTCCTATTAACGAGTCTGTTCAAAAGGAAATTCTTGAGGTACGTGACGAGCTTGGTCTTACACAGTATAAATTCCCTTGGGAGTAAAAAGCAAATAAATCATAGCAGAGGTATTTTTTAAAATGGATTATCGTAAAGAATCATTAAGACTTCACGGAGAATGGCACGGCAAGCTGGAGGTAACCGCCAGAGCCAAGGTTAACGACAAGGATTCACTTTCACTGGCATACACTCCCGGTGTTGCAGAGCCTTGCCTTGCAATTCAGGAGGACTATAAAAAAAGCTGGGAGCTTACCCGCCGTTGGAATATGGTTGCCGTTATTACAGACGG
The DNA here is from genome assembly GCA_945869905.1 of uncultured Clostridia bacterium. Taxonomy (GTDB): domain Bacteria; phylum Bacillota; class Clostridia; order Oscillospirales; family Acutalibacteraceae; genus Eubacterium_R. Next base: position 6,877 of record CAMBQD010000017.1, read on the forward strand.
CACAGCCGTACTGGGATTGGGCGATATAGGTCCCGAGGCAGGTATGCCTGTTATGGAGGGCAAGTGCGTACTGTTTAAGGAATTTGGTGATGTTGACGCATTTCCTCTTTGTGTTCGTACAAAGGATGTGGACGAATTTGTTGAAACCGTTTACAACATCAGTGGCTCCTTCGGCGGTATCAACCTTGAGGATATTGCCGCTCCGCGTTGCTTTGAAATAGAGGAAAAGCTTAAGGAAAGGTGTGACATTCCTATCTTCCACGACGACCAGCACGGAACAGCAGTTGTTGTATCTGCCGCACTTATTAATGCAACAAAGCTGACCGGCAAGGCGCTTGGTGATTGCAAGGCAGTTATTAACGGCTCAGGTGCCGCAGGCATTGCAATAGCAAAGCTCCTTATGACCTTAGGTCTGCGTGACGTTATCCTTTGCGACCGCACAGGCGCAATTTATGAGGGCAAAGAAAAGCTTAATCCTTCAAAGGAGGCTATCGCTAAGGTTACAAACAGGGAGATGACAAAGGGCTCACTTGTTGACGCCGTTAAGGGCACAGATATTTTTATCGGTGTATCTGCCCCCGGTGTGCTTACACAGGATATGATTAAAACTATGAACGCTGACCCAATTGTGCTTGCAATGGCTAATCCCACACCTGAGATTATGCCTGACGAGGCAAAAGCGGCAGGCGCAAAAATTGTGGGCACAGGCCGTTCGGATTTCCCTAACCAAATCAACAATGTTGTTGCTTTCCCGGGTATTTTCCGCGGTGCGTTAGACGTTAGAGCCGGTGCAATTACGGAAAATATGAAAATTGCCGCAGCTTATGCTATAGCATCACTTGTTGATGATGATAAGCTGACAGCCGATTACATTCTTCCATATGCCTTTGATGAAAGAATTAAGGACACGGTTGCAAAGGCAGTTGCAGATGCCGCTGTAAAAGACGGTGTGGCACGTATATAAAACAGCTTAATATAATGTAATAAAATAGTATATTATAATATAGCGCTCTGTTATTTTTAACAGGGCGCTGTTATTTTTAACGAATTTTGTTTATTATTAGACACTTGTTGCTTATTAGAAAACATTTTGTCAATAGTTTATGGCAATTTTTGTTTAATTGTTACAAATGTTACAAAAAGGTTACAAACAACATTGTTAACCCTTCCAATAGATTACGAAGCTTTTTTATGTTAAAATGCCAAACGATGTTGAACAAACGGCGTATTATGCCCATTTTGGCACACCGTTTGCAAAGGAGGCAATTATGAGAAAGCTAATTAAAAACAGCATTATTACCGTTTTATTGACTATTATCGTATTAGCAGTTTTCCCCACAACAGTATTTGCAAAGGAATATGAACCAAGATTAACGGCTCCCGGCGGTGAGCCGTACTACACAAGAGAGCTTAATGCTTACTCACAGACAGGCTACGGTATGCCAAACTGCGTTGCATATGCCTTTGGCAGAATTTATGAGCTTAACGGAGAAAGACCACTCATTGACCATGGAAACGCAGGTGAATGGTGGTATATCAACAAGGCAAACGATTATTATGATTACGGATACGAGCCAAAGCTGGGTGCAGTTGCCTGCTGGTCAGGCCACGTAGCCGTTGTTGAGGATATTGCAGATGACGGCGCAATCACCGTTTCCGAGTCCCATTGGGGCGGCACTTATTTTAACACAGCAGTTTATTATGATATGTCTTACCATTACGGTCAGTATTTTTACGGATATATTTACACCTATAACGAGCCTGAGGAGGAAGAGCCGGTGCTTGCCTACAAAATGGACGAGCAGTATTTTGAGCCTCAGGAAAAGGATTGCTTTACCGCCCTTGAATTTTCAAAAAGCAATAACACAATTATGAACCCAAAAACAAATGCCCTATTAAATAAATAAAATGTATTTTTGAACGCAGTGCCTTGCACTGCGTTTTATTTTTACAAAAAATCAATTAAGACGCACAATTAAAATATTTCCAAATAATGAATTTTTTAGAATTTTAAGAAAAAACTATTGACAAATCAGCAAAATGGTTATACTATTATAACAGAGTTAGCACTCAGGTGTTGAGAGTGCTAACAAGCAAAAAAACACAAAAGAGGTGTGGAAAGGATGATTAGCGAAAGACGTTTGGCAATACTCAATTTAATAATTGAGCATTATCTCCAAACAGGAGAGCCAATGGGCTCAAAAACATTATGCCAACTGCTTCCCTATTCCGTTTCCAGTGCCACAGTAAGAAATGAAATGGCTTACCTCTCAGAGCTTGGATTTTTGGAGCAAAGGCACACCAGTGCAGGACGTGTACCCAGCAAGGCGTCATACAGATATTATGTTGACAGCCTTATGGTGCCGGATGAGCTTTCCGATTATAACAAGAAATTAATCAGCGAGGCCCTTTCCGTTAACTCCGGCGACCCTGAACGCTTATTGTCAGACGCCGCAAAGCTGCTGGCGCAATATACGCACTGTATCGGCTTTTGCTGTGCTATTGAGGACCCTCTTGACTGTATTCAAGGCGTTGACCTTATACCTGCCGGTAATTCCAAGGCAATGCTTGTAATGCTCACCGCCGGCAACAAAATCAAATCATCACTGATTAACATAGCCTGCCCCATTGACGACGATTTCAGATTTTTATTCTATGAGGTTATGAACAGGCTGTTTATCGGCACACCGCTTACGGAGGTTAATTTATCTCTTGTACAGCGTTCGGTCTTAATAGCAAAGGAAAGAGTATTTGACCTTTTGCCTATACTCACCTCGCTGTGTTCTTTGTGCAATGAGGCATCTCACAGCAAGCTGATGCTTGAAAACGAAACAAACATACTGTCCCACGACGAGCTGGGAAATGATGTTTACAAGCTGCTTTCCTTCTTGGCTGATAAGGAAAAGCTGATTGAATTTTCAAAGCAGTTTGCCAAAACCAATGCAAGACGCTCTATGTTTATCGGCGACGAAAATCCGTTATATGAAATGAAAAACACATCAACCGTTATTTCAAAATTCATATACGGTAACAACCAGTGTGCTACGCTGGGAATGATTGGTTCAACAAGAATTGATTACAAAAAAATCATTCCCTGTGTGGAATATATATTTAATACAGTAGACACTCTACTCTCAAAGGGAGGTACAAAATGAGTAAAAAGAAAGCAGACCAGACAAACGATGAAAAGGAAATAAAGGAAGAAACAAAAAAGGATGAAAAATCCAATGAAAAGGCTTGTGAAGAAAATCCCCTTGAAAAAGAGCTTGCCGACACAAAGGAGCAGCTACTGAGAGTAACTGCCGAATATGCAAATTTCCGCAAGCGTTCCGAAAAGGAAAAGAACGAAAGCTTTGCTTATGCAACTGCCAAAACAGTTGGTGAAATTCTTTCGGCAATTGACAATCTTGAAAGAGCTTTGTCAAACGAGCAGGAGGATTATGAGGGGCTGAAAAAGGGCGTGCAAATGACCTATGACAGCCTAATGGCATCACTTGAAAAGCTTGGTGTTACAGCCTACGGCGAATGCGGTGAGCAGTTTGACCCCAATTTCCACAACGCAGTAATGCACGTTGAGGACGACAGCTTGGAGGCAAATGTTATTACAGACGTATTTCAAAGAGGCTATAAAATAAACGATAAGGTTGTAAGACCTGCAATGGTTAAAACAGCCAACTAATTATAAGGAGGACAATTATTATGTCAAAGATTATCGGTATTGATTTAGGAAC
>CAMBQD010000018.1 GCA_945869905.1 uncultured Clostridia bacterium
TATTTGTTGTAAAGCTGTTAAGCCTGTCCTTATCCTTTTCGGCAAGCTTTGTAACCGCACCCGTGCTGTGACCCAGCGCGAAGGCAGACGCCGATGAAAAAAGAACGGCGCCACCGCAGATTTCATTCAAATTTTTCAAATTGTCAATGTTAAAATCCTTTGTGATGCGACCTATAATGAGACTGTCGTAATGCTTCATTTTTCTCCTTAAACCGTATATGTTGTTCCTTCCTCAGCACTGATAATTCCCGTTCCTTCCAAATCAACCTTCGGATTGTAATCTGCTGACTGATGTGTTGCTATGATTTTTGTTTCTGGATATTGCTTTGAAAGCCGGATGGCATTCTCCACGGTCATATGAGGGCCGTTAAATCCCTTTGGCTTACTGCAATCCGCAAGAACAAGGTCGCTTGCCTCAAAGCATTTCAAAACATTGTCGTTAAACAGGGTGTCACCCGTATAGCAAAGGGCTTTGTCACCCCTGATAATAATTGCATAATCCGTAACGGTGTGCTTCATCGGTAAAAAGCTCAGCTCCATTGAGCCAACGTTAATCACCGTGCTTTCGTCAATGTCAATCACATTGAAATTAGGGTGGTTAAAAAGAATGTTGTACCACTGCGAGTCCTCACGGTGAGTGTAAATATTTACTGTTTGGGATAGCTCCTCAAGCAAATACCTGAACACAAGCAGGTCGCTTGTGTGGTCATAATGCAGATGAGATATGAAAATGTGTTTAATCCTTGTTATGTCAACCTCTGCCATAAGCCTGGACAGCGTTCCGCAGCCCATATCAAGAACGATGAAGTCGTCACCGTTTTTAACAAGGTAGCCACTTGAACAACCGTTTCCCGCCTTGCCGTAAGGTCCGTATTTACCTAAAACAGTCAGTTCCATTTTTATACCAACCCTTTTTCATATTCTTTTTCAAGCTCAGGCTTAACGTTTCCTTTAAGTAAATTCAGCTTAAGTATGGCCTTTGTTTTTGAATAATCACGGGTCATAAAGTCGCCTGCAATTATATTTGACCTCTCCAGATAACGGGGGGTGGTTGCAATGCCGTTGATGATGGTGTCAAAATGCTTAACTAAATCATCGTCTAATTTTTTAGGAGTGGTTACGCCGACTTGGGTGCCGAGATTAGGAGTTTGCTGAGTTTGAAACCAATAAAGACCGTCGGTTTTGTAATCATCGAAAAAGCGCAATGTTTCCTTTGCAAATCTTTCAGCCTTGGCACCGTTAACAGCCTTTTCCCAGGGCAAAATCTGCTCGCAGTTTTTACTGAATTTGTAATCCTCGTTTTCATTGATTAAAATATATCTTTTACCGCTTTTTCTGATGTCACCTACTGTAACCTCGTTGATGTGCTCAAAATCGCAAAACGCATATTTTTCGGGTTGAATATATTTTTCAAGCAGTGCGTCAACCCGGTTTTTGTCTGCCTTGTAGGTTAATGTAATGGGACCGAATTTCTGCGGATAATACTCTCGTATATCCAAAAGGATGAACTCATCGGGATACATATCCAAAGCCTTTTTGATGTCCTTCAGTGCATTTTCAAACAAATCGCCCTTTGTAATTCCGTGGGCTAAAACAATTTCGCCCTTTCTGTTTGTGTTAAGACGCAGGCAATATTGCCTGATGCCGTGTTCAAACTGCACAAAAAGATTGTCCTTTTGACATTCTGCCATTGCACTCATACCGTAGCTTCCTGCGTTGTGTGCTCCGGGAATAACAAGCCTTGTTAAATTAACATCATTCTTAATGAAGGACATCCAATTTGTGTAAATCATATTTACACCACCTTACATTAATTATATAACCATTCTATCACAAAGCACTTGCCCAAGCAAGTGGGATAAATTCGAATAAGCCTTTTTACAATTATAAATAAAATAACTGTTTACCATCATTTTCAACCAAATAAAACTGTTTATCTGTATTTTTTTATGAATTGATAAGCTCCGGCATCACCAATGGAGCATTGGATAAAAATCCGAGTCATTTTCAATTGCTTTTAATCCTTTGTCAGTTTCTTCTCTACAAGAAGAGTGTAAATTTCCGTATCGGGTATGATATGATGTTTGTTATTGAAAAGCTTATAGTGTTCTTGTATAATAAAATAAGATATACTGATAAAACTGTATTATGTTCGGAAAGGCTATGAGAAATGATATGAAAAAAGACAACAAGGTTATTGCGCTCTTAATTATCGGAACCTTTATAATAGAATTATTATTCTTTAATTTTCTCCAATTTTCAACAACATTATATGAGGATTATTATGTAGCCAATAGGTTGGTGCCTTCAATTTTATACCTTGTTTTTACATTTATAAATTACTCGGTTATTTTGCCAAGAATATCAAATAAGCTTTTAACAAATAAAGATAAGGCATTTAAATCATTTTTGCTGTTCAATATTATATTTAACGTATTCAGCGGTATATTTGGACAATTTACATATTTATATTTTGTTTTGATTAATCCAACCGTGTTATCAATATCATCATTAATAGAATTATTGAAAAATCCGCTTGGAATAGTTGGAAATATTTTGTATTATATTGCGTTAACAGTAATTACTTTTATAAAACCATTTTTATTAAAATTATCATTGAAAGCATTAAATAAACAGTGATTTGAAGATAGTAGATGAATATTAGTTTTATTCAGTCACTGATTTCCACGATAAGTGGATTAGTTCCATATCTGATACATTGTGCCTATGATTATATTTCATTATAATATTTTTGAGGTGGTAAATATGAAAAGGAATACAATAATTATGGGCATGACTGCTTTGCTTTTACTAATGCTTACTGCTTGTACGGTTTATCAAACTAATTTTGAAAATGTTAAAATAAACTACGAGGCATCTGATATTCATAAAAAAGAAGACATAGATGCCGCGGCAAAGGCAGTGTTTGATGAGTTTTCGCAATTCGATGACGCAGTATTGTACTCATTAACATATAGTGGAGATGAGACAAGCGAGAATAATATAGCTTATTGTCAAGAACTGCTAAAGGATAAAAAGATAGTTGATTGTGTTGTTTTTAAAAGCAACTTTAAAACATCAAAATGGGCAAAGCCTGCATGGGAGCCCAATACGGAATATGATTGGGATTGGTATGTTGCAAAGGATTCTAATGGAAATTGGACTGTTGCAACCTACGGATATTGTTAAACAATATATTTTACGAAAAATATCAATTATACGCATTAATAACAACAGGCTCAGGGAACAAAATCTCTGAGCCCGTTGCCTATGCGCGGAGGAGTGAGTTTTTGAGCAGCACCTTAGGATTTCCACCTTTTTAAAGTAGGGAATAATTCGGTACATAACTTGCGCATTTCTTCATTAGTCATACCTGCCTGCTCACCGTATTGCGAGCACATATCAATGTATTCCTCCATTGATACCTTGTCAATAAACTCGCCGTTTTCATAGCAGTATTTGCAATAATCATTATTGATGCTGCCGTCCTTGTTTGTACCAAGGCAGTCGTTTGACTCTATGGGCATACCACAGCTTTGACAGATTTTATTATTCATTTCTTTTTCTCCCTTTCATTATTACTCTGCCTTTTCAAGCGTTAAATTTCCGCTTACTGCGTCATGCTCAATTCTTGTATAGCCGTCACCGTAGTAAAGGGTATTACCGAAATCGTTTGTATTAATTGAACCCGAAACGCTTTCGTTCGATATGGAATATCCGGAAATATCCGCAGGAAGAACAAGCTGAATATTACCGCTGACAGTATCTGTTTCAATCTCATGCGGTTGCGATGCAAATGAAATTACAGGATTTCCGCTGACGGAATTTAATTCAAAATCAATGGTGTTAAGGCCTTCAATATTTACATCAGCCGATACAATATCCAGTGAAAATACATTTGCTTTGAAATTTTCCGGAATTTTGACGGTTAAATCCTTTTTCATTTTATTTGAAAACCTGGTTGATGAATTGTTAATAAATTCGTCAACATAAAGCGTTCTTCCCTCCACCTTATATGTCATAGGGTATTTACTGCTTGAGGCGGATTCCTCAATATAAATTGTGTCACCATCATAATACTGAACATCTATACTGCCGCTGACCCATTCAATATCAATGCTTTCAATACCGTCTGTACTAACATTATACGGTCCCTCAACATAGCTTTCGGTGCTTTGGGTATCATCAAAAATTCCGTGAACATTGATACTGCCGCCGCTTAACCAAGAAAACGTACAAATTATAGCTATTACCGCAACAACCGCAGCGCATATAATAGCTGTGATGATTATTGGCGTAGCATTATTTTTAGGAGGCTCCTGCGATACCTCCACAGGCGGTTGATAATATACGCCCTGCTGATTTGCCTGATTAACCTCTAAAGGTGCTTGCTGATATTCTGCCTGTTGAGGCGGATTTTGCTTTTTTACGGCATCGCATATTGCATAGTATGCAGGAATTGTGATGAACACAACCCACATAGGGTGCCACAAGCCCCACATCATACCGGTAAATAAAAATATGGCAGTTACCAATACCGGATATGCAAAATGTGACGGGTTTTTAGTGTTTATTGCTTTGATTAGAGTTTCGATAATCGGAATTAAAAGAAATAATATCCAACCTATTGCCCAGCCCGAATCAAAGATAAATCCGATTAATATGTATGCCACTGTTATAATTACAGGCAATAAAGCGTGTAATAACGGATTTACGTTATGTTCGTTTTTCATAAATTAACTCCTCCTTGTTAATCTAATTTATAGCTTGCTGTTTCAGGTATAAGATACTTTCCTATACGAAAATTTATATTTGCTTTTTTCGCCTGGGAATGCTGATAACGGCGGAGAATACAGTATTCCTTTCCGTCTTTAATCAGCCTTGCCCCTGTTTGATGAAATCTAAAGGGCACATTTGCACTTATGCACTGCTCTCTTAAATATAAAATCCAATCATAATTGCAGGGTCTTGCGTCAACACCGGATTCACCTCCAACAGAAACCTCTTCAACGGTGCTGTCCAAATATTTTGAAATATCTATTTTACTTAACATCGGTGCGACTATTATTGATTTATGCTTTATCTGTAGGCTCTTAAAAATCGGCAAACGATAATCCCCCATTTCCTGATTTTCAATGGTGCAACCAATTAAAACATTATCGTATCCGTCGCCCCAGTCATCAGGCAGGCATTCTTTAAGTCGGTGAATTCGCTTTGTGAAAAAATAGAAATAGCAATCCGAGCGCTCCTTCATCATTTTCCAACATTCATCCCGCCATTCGTCTGCATCTTCTAACAGAAAATCCGATGTAAAGCAGGTAAATACTATTGAATTAGGCGGAATTTTATACGACTTATCCCTTTTCCTCTTGAGTGGCTTGTTAAAATCCAAATTCTTTTTGCAATGAGAGCTTGACTTAGCACTGCCATACATTTCGTCCTGCCTGTAAACATAGCAGTATTTACAGCCCGTACTGATTTTTGTGCATCCGTGCCACGGATTCCAGTCCTCATAAATAGATTTGTTTTCATTGTAGGCCATTCAGTCGTCCTCAATCATTTTTAAAAATTTCTTTTCCGACAAAATTTCTTTGGTTATATATTCTCCGTTTTTAAACAAGGCATAGCTTGTGACAGGGGTTGGTACACACTGCGCCGCTTCCTTGTTGTCTGAATATATTCCATATTATCAGTCCTTCCATGGCCTTTTGCCGTCAAGCCAGCCCTGCTTTTTCCAATGCTCTGATTCGGGGTCATCGGGATTTTTCTTTGATAGGGACATCATATTGAACATAAAACGAATATAGGGGGAGGGCTTACCTGCTTTGGCATTTTTAATTTTTTCGGCAAGCCTTGTTATGCCCTTCTCTATTTTATCCTTTTTCTTTTGGCTGACGTCATTCCAGCTTGATGACTGAACGCTGATTGCATATTTTTTTATGTACGGAACACCCCAATAGGCAAGCGTTCGTTTTAACTGGGTGCATACCTTGCCTGCACCCATATCTGCAGTTGTTGAAATAACAACTGCTTTTTTTCTGAACATATTTGCCTGCGGCCGATGAGGAAGCCAGTATTGATAGAACAAATCAATAAATGCTTTCATGGGTGCCGACGGCAGCATACAGTAATTGGGTGATGTAAAAATCAGCAAATCAGCCTTTTCCATTGCATCGGCAATAATTTTCTTTTCGTCATAATAAGGGCATTTTGTCAAATCCTTCATACACGAATAACAGCCAAGGCAAAAATGATTAAGGTCACGGGGTAAAAAGAACTCTGTTATTTCATCATCACCTGCTAATTTATGAGCAAGTCTGATTCCTATATTGTAGGTACTGCCTTTATGATTTTGTCCGTTAATCATTACTGTTTTCATCTTCATCAGCCTTATCGTCATTATTATTTTTTCGCTTTTCAAACAGCCTTTTTATTCCCAAGGTTATGGCAATACACAGTGGGAAATAAGGGGTAAAGGGACCTGCCCAAAAAGCAAGATATGTTGTTGCAACAACAGAGCCCCACTTAATTTTAAACAAGATATGCAGCAAATATCCTCCCCAAACGGGAGTGTACATAACAAATACTACTATAAAAAATAATACAAGCGTATGCCAGTCTTTACATTCACTCCACACCCATTTGCAAAAGCTTATAAATTTATCTTTTATTTTCTTAATCATAAATTTGTTACAGGCTTAGTTTAGTCCTTTCTTGTGGGGTGGATTGTGTATTTTGATTTATCAAGATTATTTATTGCCGTAAGCGAGCCGATGTAGGACAGACCAAGGTATTCATCAAGCTGCTTGTCGGTGAATTCGCAGGTTTTTGATGACACCAGATAGCAAATTCCAAGCCCTGTAATAAGCACCTGCTTAAAAAGCAGCTCCACTGCATCATCACTTAGCTTGGTTTGCTCCTTTATTGCCTTTAGGCATATATCGGCGCAGGGGAAATTTAAAATCATATCATCGTAATTTGTGTCGCTTTGTGTTGAATTCATAAATAAAACCTTAAAAAGATTTGGATATTCCTTTGCGTATTCAATCATTCTCAAGCCAAAGGCCTTGAACATAGGAGTGTAATTTAAGCCGTCGTTGATATAATTTGAATACTGATTTTTTACCTCCTTGAACACCTCATTTTTTAAATCGTCCATATTTTCAAATGCAACAAATACAGGAGTTGATGATGTGCCAAGCTGTTTTCCAACCTCTCTGGCAGTAACTGCGGATAGCCCTTGCTCCCTTGTTACGTCAACTGCCGCCTGAACAATTTGCTCTCTCGTAAATTTCGCTTTGGGTGGCATAAAAAAACCTCCTTTTATCTTGATACATAACAACTGTTACATATCGTTAGTTGCACGATATCATACATTAGATAATTTGTCAATACCTTTCTGAATAGATGATAATTGTTAACAGACATAAAAAAGCCCCTTGCAGTATAATGCGTACTGCAAAGGGACCTCGATAATTTAAATATTAATCTACACTTTGATGTATCAGTTCCTTTTCATATTCATCACATATTGAAAAATAAAAATTTACTCCGGTTCTGTCGGATATCCTTGTTACTATTTCCATAAAATCCTTAATATTGGTTTTGTTGTTTGAAATTATTTCAAGTGTTGAGTCCACAAATACGTCGGTTAAATCAAAGTCGCCGGCACAGAGACCTGCCAAAAATCCGTAAAGCCCAAAGGCACTGCTTATGTTATAATCCTTTGCATTGACCAGACGGATATTTGACGGCATTTTTAAATTCAGCTTATCAGAGCAATCAATATAAACCACATTACCCTTGCTCAGCTGTGCAGTGGCAATTGCGGTTTGTGCCAAAATTTTCGTTTTGCCGATACCGTTAACTCCGGTTATGTATTCCACCATAATGATACCCCCTTTACTAAAATATTCAAATCAATCCTGCAATACCATAATAAACCTAAAATAAAAAAATCCTTGTAAGAAAATGTAAATCTTTGGTAAAAAAATTGTGAATGTTCAACCCTGCAGGCAAAACATTCACAATTTGTATTTATTTATTTTTTTTGTCATGAATTTTTCTGGCAATGTAAACTGCCGGTGTGTCAAGCAGACTGGTGAAAATATAAATCACATAGCTTGACAGAAATATGGAAATAAGTGTTTTTGTGTCATATGTGCCCCAGAATGCAAAAAATGTGAACAGCAGGGTATTGACTATTTGGCTGATAAGGGTTGAGCCGTTATTCCTAAGCCAGAGAAATCTTCTTTTGTCGCCGAATTTCTTTTCGGTAAAATCCCACCATTTGTGATAAAGCCAAACGTCAAACAATTGACTTATGGCATATACCACAAGTGATGCAATAATCATTCTCGGTGTATTTGAAAAGACATTGCGTATCGAGTCGTGGACAAAATCGTTTTCGCTGGGCACATACAGTAACCAGCTCTGTGACAAAAGCAGGAAAAACAGCGAGGAAAATACCCCAAGCCAAACGGCTTTGTTTGCCGCCCTTTTGCCCTCACACTCAGACAGAATATCCGTCACCAAAAAGGTTGATGCAAAAAGCACATTGCCCAGTGTTTGCTCCATACCGAAGGCGTTAACCAAAATAACCACCTCAATATTTGCCAGCACAGTGGCAATGGCGGAAATACAGTAAAGTCCGTTTTTGCCGAAAAATTTGTATGCTAAAAGTGTTGCTCCGAAGATGAATACCACAGAGCCTGCTAAAAGTAATTCGTTAATCATATCAGTCACCAACTCCAAAATCCGTATTGTTAATAAGTATATCAATTCTGTTGTTTTCCTTGTATTTGGGGTAAAGGTGCTTTATGAATTTTTCAATTACATTTGTATCGGGATTGACCTTTGCGGTGTTTTCACACATTATGTTAACGCATATGCGCTCAAAATGCTTTAAGCCAAGCAGTATATCGTTTTCCATTGATTGCAGGGTTTGTCCGCTTATTCCGAAAAGAATATTTGCCTCGTCAAAATTTTCTGCAATTATTTCAGGATTTTTTTCCCTTATGCCTTTATGCAATACATTTTCCCTGAAATTGAAATCAAAGGTTTCAAGGCCTAATTTCATTTTAATGTCAAAATCCTTAAAATCCTCTCTGAGACTTTTGATTTTATCATTATAAATATAGTGACTCTCAAAATGAATTGTACCTATGCCTTTTTCACGGCATATTTTTTTAATCAGGCTTAATGTATCGCCGTCAAGCTCAAAAACCGAACCGCTGTTGATTACCTCCAAATCGCCGTAAATTCCCGTAACCCTTTCCAGAACGGATTTGTTTAATGAAAGGTTTTCACTGTCATTGGGGGAGCAATCGGTGTGGTAATCACAAAAGGTGCATTTTTTGTATACACAACCCTTACCGCGTAAAAGCACAATTTCACGTGGATTTTTTTCGTTAATTACACTGTATCTTTCCATATAAAAAATAAAAAAAGCACCCAAAGGGTGCAATAAGGCTATGCCTTCTCCCTTAGTTTTGATTGACAAAGACCTATCGGCATTGTCAGGCAGGATGGTTTCGAACTGCCTGTATGTATTATATCATTAACAACGTTATTGTCAATACATAACATAGAAAAATTCAGATTACCTTTTTCTTTGACATAATGTCTGCAATAATCACAAAGCAACCCAGTGCCATAAGTATTGACAGTGCAATATTCACGCTTGACATCTGCGCCGTGATTGTGTCTGTGTTTGAAAAAACGGAAATCTCTATAGGACTTATAATCAGTATAAGCTTTGTTACACAGTAGGAAATAAGGGCGGAAAGCACCCTGAAAAACAGGAAATCATAATATTTCATCCTTGCTTTTGCCAGTATCGGTAATAGCTGAAAATGTATACAAAGACCGCCGAAGGACAGATACGCGCTGAGCTGTGGCAGGGGATAAGCCTTGCCTGTGCATACACCGCTTGTTATTTCAAGCAGGGGCATAAAATCCTTGGGTATGTTCAGCACTCTGTTTACTGCAGAAAATAAAATGATAAATGCCGTTATGCTCAGCACGGATTTTATTGCTCCGTCGGTGGCTTCAATAAGCGCGTCGCCTAAGCTTTTTTCCTCAGTATAGGAATAGTAGCCCTGTGGAGTTCTTTTTCCTTCAAATGACAGGATAAAGCCTATTATTACCGACGACAATACGTTTGACAGAAACAGAATTACTCCTGCCTTGGTGCTTTTTAATGTGGCGGTGCCCACGGCGGTTATGATAAATCCGCATCCGCCGCAGAAATTGAATTTCAGCAATCTCTGTGCCTGCCTTTCGTCAATGTCACCGTTTAGCAGTAATTCCTGTGTCAGCAGTGCGCCTGTGGGATAACCGCCTGCCAATCCTAAAAAAACGGAAGGGAAGGCAACCTGCGGCAGATTGAACGCATATGTGCAGATAAAGCCAAATGCCTTTGCCAGTACGTCCTTTGCACCTGTTTTCATAATCAGCAGAAAGATTATCAGTAA
>CAMBQD010000019.1 GCA_945869905.1 uncultured Clostridia bacterium
CATTCGCAAACAATTTAATATTAAATTTTGTCTAAACTTTGGGGTTCACTTCATTATTTCTTCAGTCGTTTTATTAATTAAAATCCTCATACAAGGTCATAAACCATCCCTGAGAATTAGCCGTTTGCTCACTGCTTCCGGCGTTTTCCAAATCAGGAAGAGATATATCAAAATCAAATTTCCAATTATCCTTATTATCCCTTGTATATTCCTTGTTAAATCCTGTAAAGCAATAGATTAATATTAAGGTAATAATTACTGCAAAAGAACAAAGCATTATAATTATAGTCATACAATACTACGAAAATAAAAGGCAAGCAAAAGCTTGCCCTTTATTTATTATTTTAATGAGACACCTTTAAGGAACCAACCGTTAAGAGTTAAGCACTTTGACGGTTTTTCTTTATTATACAGCTCACAGAAATCATATCCTGCTCCGCCCTGTACCTGAGTAAGAGCAATCTTACCTGATGCAAGAGCCTTATAAATTTTATCATAATCAGCCTTAATATCCTCATCGTCCGAAACAAAGGAGGCGTAAATTCCGTCAGTTGAGCAATCGGCAAGCACAACCGAACCGCCCTTAAAGCTACTCAAGCAGTCCTTAACAGCCTCACCGTAATTCTTTATAATAGATGTATAAGAATCCTTATTTTCCGTACCTGCGGTAATAACACTCAAATCATAATCATAATTCCACTTTGATGTGAAGGCGGATTCTGCTTTACTGTTGCCGCCGGCAAAAATTGTTGTAACACCGTGATTATACATTGTATCACAAATTGCGGAATACCTGTCAACCATATCAAAGCCGGTGCTGTAATTATATTCGTTATCCATTGCAATACCAGTACTGTTGCCGTAGGCATCGGCATTTTCCCAATGTGAGAACATATATCCGTCCTTAGGAGGAGCGGAAACAACGTTAACCCTGTCACCTGCAAGATATGAACCACTGCCTTTGGAGGTGCCGTCGCCCCCCTCACCTGTTACAACAGTAAGGTTAAAGGTAGGAGCGTCGCTTATTTTGTAAACAGGAGTCAGCTTAACATCCTCGTTAACCTCGCTGATTTTTGTTGTGGCACTTTGAGTATCCTCAATTGTAACCATTGAATTAGTTTCCCAGTGGTCAAATACAGTATTGGCGGCGGCTATGGGAGCGGTTACCTCACATTCACCGTTTTCAGACACATTGTATGTTGATGAAATTTCACTGCCGTCGGCAGTCATAACATCAACCGAGTAATTGGTACCCTCAATATCCTTATATGTAGCCGTGATTGTACAATCGCACTTTTCAACAATAAGGTTCATTGTTGACTTTGATTTGGAGGAGATGTTAACCTTTTTATCCTTTACACCCTCCGTGTCGCTTTTAACCTCCCACTTATCAAATACCTTTCCCTCAGGAGCAGGATTAGCAACAATTGCAACGTTAGTTCCCTCGGTATAGGTACCTGAGCCTAAGCCGTCAACCACATTTACCTTATATGTATTTTCCTTGCTTTCATCAATTTTTTCATAGCAGGCGGTAACGGTAAAATCATACTGATAATCAAGCAGTGCCGAATCATATTCAGCCCAATCCAGTGTAACCGGAATGCCTAAGCTGTCTGCGGCATATGCCGCACCCTGAACAAAGCCTGCGCCGTAATTTGCAGACTCCTCACTGTCAAACTCGCCGAAATATCCAAGCTTGGTATTGCCACCCACAACACTGATGTATCCTGCAAGAAATCCGCTTTGAAGATCATCAAAGGTAACGCACATAACGTTGCTGACAAAACGGTTAACATTGTCCCCTGCCGAATGAGGAATACCGTCAATCAAAATGAAGCTTATGTCAGGATAAGAGGAGGCAAGCTCATAGGCACTGACAGAAAATTCACTGCCCGGCAGAACAATATACTTTGCACCGCCCTGTGCCGCCAGCTCAACATATTTTTCTACATTTTCCACAGTAATTTTACCGTCCTCCAAAACAGGCTGGAAATAACGGCATTTCATTGAGCTTTCCTCAGCAAAGGAGGTTATGCCCTCCCACGTGCTTTGATTATATCCTCCGTCATTAACAGAGGCACCGTTGGTGATAAGCACTATATCACTTTTTAAGTCCTCCTGCTTTGCACAGCCTGCAAAGGCACAGCCGATTAAAACAAGACACATTATAACCGAAATAATCCTTTTCATATCTTTCCTCCGCAAAAAGAGAATATCACAGATTTATAATATCAAAAATATGTTTATATTGCAATAGTATTTTGTTGATTTAATCAGCGAAAACATTTATAATATCTTCAGGTGATTAATATGCTTGAAAAACAATTAGAGTACATAAGAGGGGTTACGGACTTTGTTCCGGAAATTGCCGTTGTGCTTGGCAGCGGTCTCGGCGGACTGGCAGAGGAAATACAGACGGTGTGCACTGTTAACTACAGTGATATACCCTGCTTTCCTGTTTCAACCGCTCCCGGTCACTGCGGAAAATTCGTTTTCGGTAAAATCGAAAATAAAAATGTTGTCTTAATGCAGGGACGAGTGCATCTTTATGAGGGGTACACCCCTAAGCAGGTGGTAAACCCGATACGGCTTATGAGAAAAATGGGGGCAGGCACCCTGCTTTTAACAAATGCCGCAGGCGGAATTAACAGCGGCTTTAAAATAGGTGACTTTATGGTAATTACAGACCATATATCAAGCTTTGTTCCCTCCCCTCTGGTGGGTAAAAACGACGATACCTTAGGTGTACGCTTTCCGGATATGAGCGAGGTATATTCAAAAAGGCTCAGCGGTATCATTAATGAAGCCGCAAAAAAGCAGAATATAAATATCAAATCAGGAGTATACCTCCAGTTCAGAGGACCTAATTTTGAAACACCTGCCGAAATACAAATGGCAAAGCTGTTAGGCGCAGACGCAGTGGGAATGAGCACTGCCATTGAAGCACAGGCGGCAAGGCACTGCGGCTTTGAGGTGTGCGGTATCAGTGTGATATCAAATCTTGCCTGCGGTATCAGTGACAAGCCCATAACAAGCCGGGAGGTTACGGAAACCGCAGACAGAGTGGCACCCGATTTTAAGAAACTGATTAAAAAGGCTATAGGTAGTTTTTAGTATGGAAAATTTGAGATACTCCCATAACAAATTATACATTCTTGACCAAACGCTTTTACCGAACAAAGAAAAGTGGGTGGAAATAAAAAGCAAGGAGCAGGCATACAAGGCAATACAAACGCTGATGGTTAGGGGTGCACCTGCCATTGGTATTTTTGCGGCGTATTCAATGGCTGTTTTTTCAGCTGACAATGACATATATGAGCTAAAAGAGTATCTTGACTCCTCTCGCCCCACCGCAGTTAATTTAAGCTGGGCTACTTCAAGAATGGTTACGGCATATGAACAGGGTAAAAGCCTTATTGACGAGGCAATTGAAATTCATAATGAAGATATTGAAATGTGCCGTAAAATCAGCGAATACGGCTTGTCACTGCTTAAGGACGGTGACGGAATAATCACCCACTGCAACGCAGGCGAGCTTGCCGCCAGCAGATACGGAACAGGCTTGGGGCCTCTGATTTTAGGAAAGGAAAATGGCTATAGCTTTCACGTGTTCAGTGATGAAACACGTCCCCTTCTTCAAGGGGCAAGGCTTACCTCCTACGAGCTTGAAAGGGCGGGAATTGACGTAACTCTTATCTGTGACAATATGGCAGGCTTGGTTATGAAAAAAGGGCTTGCAAATGCAGTTTTGGTGGGATGTGACAGAATTGCCGCCAACGGTGACGTCGCTAACAAAATCGGCACAGGAAGTCTTGCCGTACTGGCAAAATATTACAATATCCCCTTTTACGTTTTAGGACCTTATTCCACAGTTGACTTTAACTGCAAATGCGGTGATGACATTGTAATAGAGGAACGTGACGGCGAAGAAATCAAGGAAAAATATTTTGAAAAGCCTACCGCATTGAAGGAAACAAAATGCTTTAACCCTGCCTTTGACGTTACGGATAATTCGCTTATAACAGCGATTATTACCGACATGGGTATTGTTTATCCGCCCTTTGACGTAAATCTTAAGGAGATGCTTAAATGATTAGGTTTTTTAACGGCAGAATACTTACACTGAAAAACGGCTTTGACATAATTGAAAACGGAGAGGTATGGACAGACGGTGACAGAATAACCTATGTGGGAGGGGTTAAGGAAGGCATAGGTCATATCAGATTTGAAAGAGAAATTGACCTTAACGGAAATTTGCTTATGCCTGCCTTTAAAAATGCTCATACCCACAGTGCAATGACCTTTGGCAGAAGCTTCAGCGACGATATGCCCTTACAGGAATGGCTTTATAACAAAATTTTTCCGCTGGAAGCTTTGCTGACAGGTGATGACATTTATAAGCTGTCAAAAATTGCTTTTGCGGAATACCTGACAAGCGGAATTTCCGCCTGCTTTGATATGTATTATTTCCCGGAAAATATGGCAAAGTCAAGCGTTGATACAGGCTTTAGAACAGTAATGTGCGGTGCGGTAAATAATTTTAAGGAGTCCGTGCCGTTATTGGAGGAATACTATAACAAGTATAACGACTATGACGAGCTTATTTCCTATCGCCTTGGCTTTCACGCAGAATACACAACAGATGAAGGCATAATGAGGGATATCTCAAGGCTTGCCGAAAAATACCAAGCACCTGTTTTTATGCATTCCAGCGAAACTATGGAGGAAACGCAGGAGTGCATACATAAGTACAACAAAACACCAACGGAGCTTTTTGAAAAGCTGGGACTTTTCAATTACGGCGGCGGTGCCTTTCACAGCGTTTGGATATGTGACGAGGATTTGGACATATACAAAAGGCACGGCGTATATGCTGTTATCAACAGCGGTTCAAACTGCAAGCTGGCATCAGGTGTTGCCCCTGTTGAAATGATGATAAATAAGGGCGTTAACATTGCCCTTGGCACTGACGGACCCGCCTCCAACAACGGTCTTGATATGTTCAGGGAAATGTATCTAACCTGCGTATTGCAGAAGATAAAGAACAAGGACGCCTCATCCACAGATGCAAACGAAATTCTTAAAGCCGCCACTGTAGGCTCGGCAAGATGTATGGGGCTTGATGACTGCGACTGCATTGATGTTGGCAAAAAGGCAGATTTGACGGTTGTTGATTTAAGCCGTCCGTCAATGCAGCCGATACATAATATCACCAAAAATCTTGTTTACAGCGGTTCAAAGGATTGCATTAAGCTGACTATGGTAAACGGAAAAGTCCTATATGAAAACGGCAGCTTCACCACCCTTGATATTGAAAAGGTTTACAGTGAGGCAGATGAGGTTGTAAAAAGAATTACAGGAATGTAAACATAACATCATTAAAAAAAGAATGAGAGATCCTTCCGTCAGGCAAGACCTCTCATTCTTTTTATTTAGTGCGTGACGGCACATTTTCTTCATTATGTTATTTACTCAACTGTTACAACCTTTGCAAGATTTCTGGGCTTATCCACGTCCAACCCTTTATCAGAGGAAACGTAATATGCCAAAAGCTGAAGTGCAACAACTGACGGTATGAGCATAAAATCGTCCTCAAGCTCAGGCAGTACAAAACAATTTTCAAGCTCATCTGCTTTGAGAGAGGAGCGCACAAAGGTAATTACCTCTGCCCCCCTTGACTGCACCTCCCTGATATTTGACATCTGCTTTGACACAAGATACTGCTGAGTCATTAAGGCAACCACAGGTGTTCCTCCTGTAATTAAAGCAATGGTACCGTGCTTAAGCTCACCTGAGGCAAAAGCCTCCGAATGAACATAGGAAATCTCCTTAAGCTTTAACGACGCCTCCAAAAGCGCAGGATAGTCCATACCTCTGCCAATCATAAAGGTATGCTCTGCCGTGAGCATGGATTTTGAAAGCAGATGAATTTCCTTTCTTCTGTCAAGGACATTGCGTACTGCGTCAGGCACCTTTTTAAGCTCATC
Organism: uncultured Clostridia bacterium; assembly: GCA_945869905.1. GTDB lineage: Bacteria > Bacillota > Clostridia > Oscillospirales > Acutalibacteraceae > Eubacterium_R. The sequence goes on from CAMBQD010000019.1 coordinate 5,988, forward strand.
AATAAATCTTGTTACACCCTCATAATTAAGGCTACCTCTGAGGTATGCAAGCCTTGCAGTAATAAGGTAAAACACTGCCACCTGTGTAGTATATGCCTTTGTTGAGGCAACGGCAATTTCAGGTCCCGCATCTGTATAGATTACATTATCACTTTCACGTGCAATTGACGAGCCGCGGACATTAACAATTGAAAGAGTATCCGCACCCTTACTCTTTGCATATTTAAGCGCCTCAAGGGTGTCAATGGTTTCGCCGCTTTGGGACACGCAAATCACCAGCGTATCATCGTTAATAATGGGGTTTCCATAAATAAATTCACTTGCCATATAAACAGATACAGGTATGGCGCAGGTGCTTTCAATAAGCTGTTTTCCGATAAGCCCTGCGTGCATTGCCGTTCCGCAGGCAATGACGGAAATATTTTTACATTTTTCAAAAATACCGTTATCAACCTTATCCCCTGAAAAATCAGGCAAGCCGTCCTTAATCCTCATATTAACCGTCTTTTCAATAACATCCGGCTGTTCCATAATCTCCTTTTCCATATAAAAAGGATATCCGCATTTGCCGCTGTTTTTAATATCCCAGTCAAGCTTAAGCATTTCAACCTCTATTTCATTGCCGCTGAAATCCTTAATTTCAAAGCCGTCCTTTGTTATTTTTGCAACGGAAAATTCGGGCAGAACGAAATAGCTTTCTCTGTAACCGCCGATGGCTACTATTTCAGAAGCAATATATGCACCGTCGTCATTTTTACAGCAGACTATGGGGCTGACATTCCTTACTGCATAAATTGTGTTTGGAATACTGTCAAACATAACTGCAAAGGCATAGGTGCCCTCCAGCTTTTTTACTGCGTCAACAATTGCCTGCTGGGGATCACCAGTAAAGCATCTGTCAATTAATGCTGCCGCAACCTCGCTGTCAGTTTGCGACTTTAGCTTATCGCCCACATTAAGCGTATTTTTTATGGTTTCGTAATTTTCTATAATGCCGTTATGGACAACCGTAACATTTCCGAATTTATGGGGATGTGAGTTTTCGTCGCTTACTCCCCCGTGAGTTGCCCATCTGGTATGACCTATACCGGTATTACCTTTAATATCTGCGGACTTTCCCTCAAGGTCCTCTACTCTGCCCTTGCATTTTGCCACCAAGCACTCTTTAAAATCACTGTGATAAACAGAAATACCTGCACTGTCATAGCCACGGTATTCAAGAGCCTTCAAGCCCTTTATCAAAATTCCTCTTGCCTCGCTGTATCCTGTATATCCGATAATTCCACACATAATTTTTCTCCATTTCAGTATATATTTGCCGTAAGTATAATTATCTTATGACACAAAGCTTAAAATAATTCCTTCGCTGAAAAGTTTTTGTGACACAAGTTACCATGTGCTTTTGTCTTTTCATATCGCACCGAAGGAGGTACGAAAGAGCATCCGCCGAAAATTCGATAACTCTTTTCCTCGTCGTCCTGCAAAGCAGGCACATGGCGCTATGAAGAAAAATATACCGTATTATCACGCATTAAATTGTCAAGGTACCAGCAACTTTGTTGCTGAGCAAATATTATCATAAATATACAAAACAGTCAATGACACAAATGTTAATTTAGTATTGATAAAACATAAATTTTAAGTATAATAGAAATATGTCAATAATTATGACCTTACGGAGGATGTAATGGATATAGTAATTATCGGGGCAGGCAAGCTGGGCACAGGACTGGCAAAAAGCCTGTGCAACGAGGACCACAACATAACGGTTATTGATTACAATACGCTAAAGCTTGAAGCAATTGTGGACAAGTACGATGTACAGGGTGTTAGCGGCAGCGGAACACACATTGATGTGCTTAAGCATGCAAATGTGCCTGAGGCAGATTTGGTTATTGCCACAACTCATTCTGATGAAAACAACATACTTGTATGCCTTATGGCAAAAAAATTAGGTGCAAAAAACACAATAGCAAGGGTACGCAATCCGGAATATAATGCCCAGTTTGAATTCATGAGAAATGAGCTGGGAATATCGCTGATGATAAACCCCGACTTTACCGCAGCCCTTGAAATATGCAGAATTATACAGTATCCCGAGGCAAACAACATTGAGTCCTTTGCAAACGGATATATTGATATTGCCGAATATAAAATTACAGAAAGCTCAGACCTGTGTAACTGCAGTATAGGCAGCATATCCTCAAGGCACACAAGCAATATGCTTATCTGTGCAGTTGAAAGAGGAGATAATGTATATATTCCCGACGGAGATTTTGTGCTTAAGGCAGGCGACAAAATTCACGTTACCGGTGCCCACAGGGAGCTGGCAGGCATTGGCAGGGCATTTGTAAGCTCAAAGAAAAATACAATCAAAAATATTATGATAATCGGATGTTCAAGGGTGGGAATTTACCTGTCTGATATGCTGGTAAATCTGGGCAAAAACGTTGTCATTATTGAAAAGAGCATTGAAAAGTGCGAGGTACTGTTTGATATGGTTCCCAATGCAACAATCATAAACGGCGACGCCAATGACCATGAGCTTTTGGTTGAAGAGGGCATTGAGGATATGGACGCAGTGGTAACACTGACAGATGTTGATGAAATCAATTTCCTTGTGTCAATTTATGCTCAAAAAATCGGCACTCCCAAAACCGTTACAAAAATAAACAACGTAAATCTTAACAGGCTGCTTGACGATTTAGGCCTTGATTCACAGATTAATGTAAGCGAGCTTTCCGTATCTGCCATAACTCAGTATGTAAGGGCAAAGGAAAATATCAGCTCCTCATATATGAAAACACTGTACAAGCTGGTTGACGGCAAGGTTGAGGCGGCTGAATTTCTTGCAGGAGATAATGTATCATTTCTCAATACTCCCCTGTCCAAAATCAAAACAAAAAAGAATGTGCTTATTGCCGCAATTAACAGAAACAACGAAATTATCTTCCCCAACGGTAATGATTATGTTAAGAAAAACGACCTTGTGGTTGTTGTATCAAAGGACAGAAAAATAAAAAGTCTTAACGATATTCTTCAGTAGGAGCAGAAACTAGGCTATGAATTATAAAGCTGTTTTATATATTTTGGGTAAAATTTTTATAATACTTGGTTTACTGATGGTTCTGCCGCTGACGATTGCAGTGTATTACAGGCTTAACGGCTTTGCGGAAGCAAGCTACAAATCATTCATTATTCCCATAGCCGTGCTTCTGCTTGTCGGAGGTGCGCTGACCTTTAAAAAGCCTGATAATTTTAACATCTATTCCAAGGAAGGCTTTGTTATTTGCGGCTTGGGCTGGATTATAATTTCCGCCTTAGGCGCCCTTCCCTTTGTTATAAGCGGATGTATACCTAATTATATTGACGCATTTTTTGAAACTGCCTCAGGCTTTACCACCACGGGCGCGTCAATACTGAATGAGATATATTCCCTGCCTAAGTCAATTTTGTTTTGGCGCAGCTTTACCCACTGGATTGGCGGTATGGGTATACTGTCATTTATGATAGCGGTTATACCAAAATCCAAGGGCAACTCAATGTTTATTATGAAGGCGGAGGTTCCCGGTCCTTCAGCCGGCAAGGTTGTATCAAAAATATCCGACAGTGCAAGAATACTTTATATCATATATTTTTCAATGACAATTATTGAAATACTTGTACTTTATTTCGGCAGCAGGATTACAGGCGACAATATACGCTTTTTTGACTGCGTTGTAAACTCCTTTGCAACTGCAGGTACCGGCGGATTTTCAGTACTGAACAACTCAATTTTAGGATATAACAGTCCTTTTACGGAATGGGTACTGATTATTTTTATGTTTCTGTTCGGCGTTAACTTTAATCTTTATTTTTATTTGCTTACCAGAAAGGTATCGGATATATTTAAAGATGAGGAGCTGAGGGGTTATATCATAATAAATCTCACTGCGGTAATAATGATAACCATTAACGTATCATCACTTTACACCGATTTGTCAACTGCCGTAAGGGATTCATTCTTCAGCGTTAACTCCGTAATGAGCACCACCGGCTTTTGTACGGCGGACTTTAACCAGTGGCCTACATTTTCAAAGGTAATACTTGTTATACTTATGTGCATAGGCTGCTCTGCAGGCTCCACCGGCGGAGGACTGAAGGTTGTGCGATTTGAACTTTTCATAAAGCAAATGCTCTGTGATTTCAGGCACACACTGCGCCCCCACGCTGTTGTAAACGTAAGGATGAACGGCAAAACCGTGGACAAAAGGATAATGAAAAGCGTTTCATCATACCTTAATATATACATTATAACCCTTGTACTTTCCGTTTTCCTTATTGCCCTTGACGATTTTGACCCAACAACAAGCTTTACGGCAGTTATTTCCTGCCTTAACAATATAGGCCCCGGACTTGAGGTGGTTGGCCCTGTTGGCAATTACTCC
>CAMBQD010000020.1 GCA_945869905.1 uncultured Clostridia bacterium
ACAGTTGGCTGCTGCATTTTTAACAAGATTTTTTGCGCCCCAGTCGTGCTGAACGGTACCCGAAAGGTCACGGTCATAAACTGCCATATCCTCCAAATCCCTAAAGGTATCAAGGGCAACAACAACAGTTGGCAAGTCCTTAAGCTCCTTTTCGTGAGCCTTAACATAAGCCTTTGCGCCTCTTAAACCTGCCTCCTCCGAGCCTGAGCAAATCATAACAACCTCGGTATTTTCAAACTCAATGCCTGCCTCGTCAAGAGCCTTGATGGTTGCCATACCTGTATAACAGCCGGAAAGGTTATCCGACGCACCTGGAACGGATTTTGTCCAGCTCTGGAAGAAGAGGAACGCAATCTCAAATGGGATAAACACACAGGACACAACGAACAGTGCAATGAAAAAGCCCTTTGCCTTTTCAATATCCATAGCGGCAGAGCCTTTGCCGACAATAAGACAAACAACTGCAAAAACAGTCTGAACAATAAGACCGACAACGGCAGGAATTTCAACAAAAAGCTTTGCCTGAAGACCGCCGATAAGGTAGTTAAGAGTCCATTCAAACTGGCTGTCGGAATGACCGATCATAATAATTCTCTGCTTCGCCTCACCCTTTGGGCTTCTTGTTGCAATCATATTGTGAGAGGTCTGCTTTGGGAAAAGAAAATCGTCAAACTGCTTATACATCAAAAATTCAAACAAAAGCGGAATAAACGCAAGCACGCACAAAACAAGCGCCGCAATTGGAGAAGCAAACCAGTTAACAAATACCGATGCAACGCCGCAGGCAACAGTAAAGGGAATAAAGCCCATAAATCCCTGACGGTGCAGAGTGAATGACTCAATTTCTGTTTTGTCACAGTAATTTTTCATATCCCTTTCCATCCACTGCTGAGCACGTAGCTCCTCAGGTGAACCGGGCTTACGGGGACCGATTTTCTTACAGATTTTTGTGATACCCTTAACAGCATAATCAGTATTTTTTTGGATATCAATTTTTTCGGAATATTCTTTAGCAATTTTCATATTCTGCTCCTCCAAAATTATTTACTGCGTTTATTTTAACATATTAAAGTGTTAAATGCAACAACAATACATCTAATCCGACAAATGATGAATAAAAAGTCCCGAAAGAAGCTTTGGCTCAAACCAGGTTGATTTGGGAGGCATAATAAGACCTGCGTCTGCAATATCCATCAAATCCTCAACAGTTGTGGGATACATAGCAAAGGCAAGCTCCATATCGGAATTTGCTCTTTTTTCCAGCTCTCCCAGACCTCGTATGCCGCCTACAAAGTCAATCCTGCTGTCATTTTTAGGATTGGTTATATTTAAAATCGGTGCCAAAACATTGTCCTGAAGAATTGACACATCAAGCCTTGCAACAGGGTCGGTATCATCAATAATTTCATTCCTTGCCTCAAGTCTGTACCACTGCTTTCCTATCAGCATACCAAAGGTGTGCTTTTTTGACGGCTTATATCTTCCGTCGCATTTTTTAACAATAAATTTTTGAGAAAGCTTATTTACAAATTCATCTTCGCTGTACCCGTTTAAATCGCTCACAACACGGTTGTAGTCCATTATTTCAAGCTGATTGTCCGGAAAAGCTACTGCAAGAAAATAGTTAAATTCCTCATCACCTGTATAATCGGGGTTTTCTTCCCTTCTCATTTCACCAACCTTAACGGCAGAGGCACATCTGTGATGACCGTCGGCAATGTACATTGCATCAACCTGCTCAAACAGTGCTGAAATATGAAAAACAACAGACTCGTCATCCACGACCCACACTGTTTGCTCAACGCCGTCGGAAATAAAATCATAAACCGGATTATGCTTTTTTGTCCAATCATTTACAAGAGCATTTATTTCATCCTTATTTCTGTATGTCAAAAAAATAGGCCCCGTATTAGCGTTGCAGGTATCCACATGACGAATACGGTCAATCTCTTTTTTCGCCAAGGTATGCTCGTGCTTTTTTATCACATTATTCGTGTAATCGTCAATTGACGCACAGCCTGCAATACCTGTTTGCGCTCTGCCTTTCATTACCTGACGGTAAATATAAAAGCAGGGTACACTGTCCTGTATAAGAGCTCCTGAGCCTTCAAGCCTTAAAAGATTTTCCTTTGCCTTTTCATAAACGGCATCGTCATAAATATCCGTTTCCATGGGCAAGTCAATTTCCGCCTTGTCAACATGAAGGAAGGAATAGGGATTTCCTTTAACCATTTCCCTTGCCTCGTCACTGTTCATAACATCATATGGAAGCGCAGGTATCAGCGACTGCTTGTCAGCAGAGGGTCTGAATGCCTTAAATCCTTTGAATACTGCCATAACTAACCTCTGAATTAACTGTTTTTTTCGTAAATCATACGCAGGCCGTCAATAAGCAAATGCCTGTCTACAATAACTTCGCTTTCGCAATATTTGGCAATAACGCCGCCCAAGCCGCCTGTAACAATGACGGTGGCTTTTTCACCCAGCTCTGCCTCAAATCTTTTAATCAAGCCGTCAAGCATTGCCGCCGTGCCAAAAACGGTACCGCTGCGCATAGAATCAATGGTATTGGTGCAAATTGCATTTTCAGGTGCAACTATCTCTATCTGCGGCAGCTGAGCCGTTGAAGACGCCAGTGCGTTAAGCCCTGTTTTTACTCCGCAGAGAATTGCTCCGCCCAAAAAGCATCCGTTTTTATCAATAACAGATGCTGTTGTGGCAGTACCCAAATCAAATATTATCTGGGGGCAGGGATATTTTGCGGTGCCTGCCACTGCGCCCACCACCATATCCGCACCTAATTCTGCCGGATTATTTATTTTGATATTAAGCCCTGTTTTTACTCCGGGACCTACTACGATAGGCATTTTGCCCGTTATCAGCATAATTGCCTTTGATATTGTTCTGTTAAGAGGAGGAACTACTGAGGACAGAACACTGCCCTCAATATCCTTAACATTTATTTTACATATTTCAAGAATACTGTTTAATTTAATTGCGTATTCCTCCGCCGAGTCGTCCGCCGATGTGGAAAGACGACATTCATTAACCAGCTCTTTATCCTCTAAAAAACCGATAACAATATTTGTATTACCTACATCTACTGCAAGAATCATTTTGTTTCCTTTCTGCCAAGCCTTACAAGCTTTACAATAACAGGTGAAAGAATAATGTTTACGGCAAGCTCCAATACAAAATTTAAGCCTACAAGGCCTACAATCATATAAGTACCTACATTTGAACCAAAGCCTGCGCCCTCTGCCCAGCCTCTTACGGTGTCCATAAAAAATACCAAACAACCGATGAGGAACACTCCTGTGTTTACCACAGGGCATACAACTGCCGCCGCAACTGTTGCCGCCATTTTGTTTTTCTTCTCAATCAGGCTGTAAACTAACCCTGCAACAAGACCGGCAAGTAAGCCCTTAAGCAATACCGTAACAACTGTTCCGGCAGGATTTACTGCAAGAAAAGCACCTGCGTCGCCTGAGGCAAGAACAGCTATACCAAAGGCTAAGCCAAGCCACGCACCTGACCATTTACCGTAAAGCGCCGCACCGACTACTATCGGAATAAGTACAAGTGAGATTGAGAACGGACCGAATTTTATAAAGCTGCCTAAAAGCTGAAGTACAACGACAATTGCTGTAAGCAGTCCGGTCCCTGCGATTTTTTTTGTGTTTGCTTTCATATTAAATTTTCCTTTCTGCTACTGTTCCTGGGATTATTTGTAAAACACAAAATACAAATCACTCCCGACAAATAAAATTTTTGCCACGGATACAATGCTACACTATTATATTACAATAAAACGATAATGTAAAGAAAAAGCACTCCGAAAAAATCGGAGTGCTCAAAATTTTATCTAAACATTATATAGTGGTAGGAAACACCTGATTCATTAAGATTTGCATATTCGTTAACAGTCAGTGCGGACGCGCTTTGACTTACAGTAAAGCTGGTACGGTCCGAATTAAGCTTAACGCCCATAGAATTTGCCAAAAAGCCGAAAATACCGAAATAGTTGTTTTTCTTGGAATCGGAAAAACGGCTGATGCTGATGGTTCTGTTATTTGCAAACACAAAGCCTATCCTTGCCTCAAAGGGACAGCTTGTTGTGATAGTCCTTGTAAGCGAGCCGTCGCCGTAATACATACCGGTAAACATATAGTTATTCCATTTGTCCCTTTCACTGTCGTCAATATGAACAACTGTGTCCTGAATATGCTCGGTTATTACCTTATCCAGCTTTTCATTATCAGTGTTAAAATCAATTCTTTCAGGCTTGTCAGAGCCTATCCAACTGTTAAGACCAAGATTTTTTGTTTTGTTTGTACTGCTCATTTTTTCTCCTTAATATTTTTAATTTAGGGTGTCAAGGACATCAAAGCTCAGGCTGAGGTTATCATAATCCTCAAACAGATACGGTGTGGAATCCCAATAGTCAAATTCAAGTCCAATCCCATCAAGCCGTGCCACCGTGCAGGGTGGGAGATAGTTGTTCAGTATCCTGCCGATTTTGGGAAGAAGGGTATAATCCTCTGTAACCGTGCCGGATAAGGTGAGGACAAAATCCTGTGACTCAATAAAAAAAAACTGCGCTCAGGTCCTCTATTTCCTTTTTGAAAATTCCGTATATGTAATCGCCGTAGCACTGACTCAGGCCTTTTTTTATAAGCCTTTTCTTTTCCTCGTCGGTAAGGCTGCTGTCAATATTCATAAGCTCGCAAAACAGTGACAATCCTCTTTGAAACGACGTGTTTGGAAAAAGCTGTAAAAAGCTCTGCTCAAAATCATCTTTCACCAAGGAAATACCGGCACAGCAGGCAAGAATTTCACCTTTTTCAGAGCTGCCGTCACCAACTGCCAAGCCCAGCTTTTCATAAAGTCCGCTGAGTCTTTCATAAATATCGTTATTCGTCAAAGCAGTTCACCGCCAAATTTTTAAGATAAAGATAATTTCTGCCTCCGCAGGGTATAACCTCTCCGTAGGCATCATTGGAATATATGTTAAAGCTGCTTATACCGTCAATGGATACCAGCTTTTTTGATATGGTATTAAGCACCAACGGTCTGCCTATTCTGCAGGCTGAGCAAATTTCCCTTGTTATGTCCGTAACGGTATTTTTAATTTCATTTTTATCAAAGCCTGCACGCACATTTGCCTCAATTACCACTGAAATATCCTGTGGCAGAGCAAGCTGAACATCTACATCTGCGCCTGTGAGTCCTCTTATTCCCACTGAATTTTTTATCTGAGATATTTGTGCCGATGTGAGAGAATTATTTTTTGTTTCAACAACAACTACTATTTGTCCGGGATTTTCGGCGTTAGGGATAAAGCAGTCCGTAACAAAATCCAAAAGCAAAACGGTATTTGCAACAGACTGAGTATTTACTCCGTTGGCGGAAATCGAATAATGCTTCATTATCCTGTCCCTGAAAGCACTGTCGCTTTCATCGTCATATCCGCCTGCAAAGGCTGTGTCATTTCTCACTCCGCTTATTCCTACGGGAGCATTTACCAACACGCTTATCTCCCCTGCCGCCACATTATAATCATAGCCTGTATCCAGTGCCTGTGCCTCAACCGATACGGTTGTATTGCCTTCGTCTATTGTGCATTTGCTCACGGTGGCAAACTGAATATACGGCTTATTTTCCACAGAGCATACCGTGTTTTCCGCTATAATAATTTTTTCGGTGGCAGGCTCGTCAATGTAGAATGTAAGCAATCCGCATGCCTTTGAAGCCTTTTTTCTTACACACTCCCTGATTTCACCGTGTCTGTCAAGACATTCGCCTGTGGCTGTTTGTATAAATGCCTGTCTGAAAATATAATCGCCGTAGCAGGACAGGCCGTAAAGCTCACTGGCAACTGCCTCAATTCTTTTCAGTGAAGCAGGGTTTTCGTCAATTTTTTCAGAGCATTCGTCAAAATATGCTGTTTTCATCTCTTCAAGTATTTCTTCATATGTTTTATTCACAGTTTAATGCTCACCTGCCTTTCTTCATCATTAACCGCAACCGTAAAAACAACGTTTGAATTGTCAAGATATGCGCTTTTTACAAATATTCCGTCCATATCACTTACCGCCTGTCTTGCATAGGCAAGCAATTTTTCGCTGTCTGCCGACGCCTTGTTTTTCATTATTTGACTGCCGTAATTCTTATTGGGATAAAATTCTCCTCTCGGGCACAAAAAAGCCGATACACATCCGGATAAAATTTCACCAATAAGCTCTTCACTGTTAATCAAGAACTCACCACCCCGTCCTTATCAATTTCAAGTCCGTTAATAATAACGCTTCCGTCATTTTTTAAATGAATATACGCCCCTGACGCAGAAGTAATTTTTATTTCACCTGTTTCAATATCGTCTGTGTGCATCAGCGTTCCTATTGCGGACTGCTGTCCGTCGCTTTTTGCCAGCATCATTTCCGTCCCCTCAGGCAGTGAAAAGCTGTAGCCGTAGGGTGAATAAATTTTTATGTTTCTTTCCGCCCCTGTGGACACTGCCTCAACCTGACCGTTTCTGTTAAGCGTGCTGGTGCCTGTCTGGACCGAGGGTGTTTCCCGGGCTTTTGTGATTTGCCTGCTAATCCACATAGGTTATCTCCTTTACATCAATTTCCTTTTTTAATGTCAATTTGGTAACACTGCCCTTTTCGTCACAGATGTACCGCTTTTCCGTCAAAACAAAATCATCAAAATCGTATGCCCTTGAACGGTAGGAAAAACGCTGGTATAAATTTTCCTTTACCCAGCCCGATACCGTCAGCTCCAGGATTTTATAGTCGTCATACGAGCGTTTCAGCCTTTGTAAAACGGCATATTCCCTCTGCCACTGAGGCAGTGCCGAAAGGTTAACATACTGCTTTCTTTCATTTAATTCTAAATCCTCGTACACATTTGCCTTTGTGTTAATGCGGTAGCCCGCATCTCCCGAATTTCTTTTAAAGCATATTCGGGAGAGGGGTTCGCTTCTGTTGATAACATATACCGCAGATAAAATCTTATAATAGTTAAGGCTTTTTACATCCTTACTTCTTTCCAAAAGCCTTATGCAGTTATCCGGTGTTACATAAACAGGCTGAGAGGTTTTAAGGGATACAAACTGATTTATTGCACCGTAGCAGGAGGTTCCCTTTGTAACCTCATATTTTTCATCGGTGCTTATTACAGGCAGCTGACAGGTAAAGCCAAAGGGCCTTGCATATGTAAACCAAAGCTGCTTTGCCGTTGGTTTAACGTATGTAAAGGGCTCCGCCTCATTATCAACAAGAACAGAGGCGGTGGAGCGCGCATAAAAATTCACCTCAAAGCCGCTGCTGTTTTGAGAAATTCTCTGGTTATCGCAGTAGCCGCTGAACAAAAGCACATCTCCCTCATATGCCTTTACCGTTACAATTTCGCCTACAGGTGCCGATGATTTAAAGCTTACACACAAGCAGTCACAGGCAACGCCTGCCGTTTGAGTAAAGCTAAGCTCAGTTATATTTTCAATTTCATATTTGCTTTTATCAATTGTATTTACTACTATTCTCATCCAAACACCACTTTGTCACCCTCTGCTATATCAAACGGGGATTTTAAATCATTTAGCCTCATTATGTCATCCACACAAGCATTGCATCTGTTTGCAATTTCAAAAGCATTCTCATTTTTTAAAGCAAAGGTATACGTAATTTTTTTAACAGGATTTCTGTCGTCGCAGTCCTCCGTAAACTTAAAGGTATAGGAAACAGCGTTTTTTCTGCTGCTTTTACTGAATTTAAACTCCGTAAAAAAAGCCTTTATGGGCGGAAAGGAGGGAATAAAAAGCCAGCCTGACTGATGGCTTTTAAGCATATTTTGCAGTACTGCACAATGCTCTGCACCCTTATCGCCGTAAAAGGCTCCGCCGCCTGTTACAACAACAGGATTAACGGAGATATTTTCACAAACGCTGTTTGAGCCGAAAACCGATTTGCTTTTGCAGTTGGTTGATGATGTAAATTCAATACTGTCGGGATTTACCGTAAACTCAAAATCCTTGTATTTAAGCTTCACTTAATCCCCTCCTATACCATTGTCATATCGTTTCCGGTCAAGCCTTATTATTTCGCTGACCTGTTCGGCAATATTTATTTCTTCATTCACTTAACCCACCTCAATTTCATCGTTAAAGGTAAATACGGTTTTAAGAACATATGACGCAGAATTGGTATCAACAGTAATTCTCTGTGCCGAAACCGACAGAATATTATAAACGCAAAGGCAACGGCAAAGATTTGTAAAAATATCCGACGCTCTGCTGTTTTCTGCTTTTAAAGGTATAAAGATATCCGCAAATACAGAAATCTCCCCCGCTCTGTCCGAGTCGTCTACTGCCGAAGATGCCAAATCCACCCTATCAAGCCCCAGTGCAATTGTTTCCTTACCGACACGTGAAGGAGCCACCGAACAGGGATATGCCTTCATAATCCTGATATCCGAAAAATAATTATCTCCCATGATTTTTTCCATAAGCTCATCAACTATTTTTTCAATCTTCAATTAATCCAATCCCTCCAAGCGCTTTAAAATACCTGTGTAATATATCACTTCACCTGCAAAGGTAACGGCGTCGGCGCACTTAAATTCATACTGCTCGCCGTTCACCTCTGCCACAGCCTCCTCAGACAAAGCGGTAATATCGTGGTTATAAGGCCCTATGTACAAATAGTATTGCAAAGAGCTTTTTCCAAGCTCGCTGTATTCCGGCTCAAAGGAGGAGGTCTTTTTTCTCCACAGGTGCGATATACAGGCGTTAAATGGAGTGGAAATCCATTCCCCGTCCTTAAGGCAAATGGTTTTCCCTGCTTTTTCAAGCTGTCTTTTTATTATGTTTGCCCTGTTCATCTCACACCGCCTTAAATGCAAAGCCTCTGCGGCTTATCAAATCTCCGCAATCGGAAATTGCCAAATTCAAAAGCTCCCTTGCCTTTGTCACAGAGGACATATCCTTTGTGTAGGAAATGTCCCCTGCCTTAAAGGAGGTTATGCCGTCATCATCACAATTTGTTAAAGCAATTTGATAATAGGCCTTCATTGCACATAAATTTACAATACGTATATCGTTTTCATTCTCCGAATTTTTTAAAAGAGAATTAACACATATCACTGCATTATTTATGTAGCCTTCGTATTCCAGAATTTGAGCCTCGTCGCAATTAAGGACTTTGGAAAGTTCATTTTTAACCAAGCTTAAATCTGTCATTTCAATTCATCCCTTTTTAATCAAATGAACCGATGATAGCCGCGGCGTCACCGTAAATTGTTGAGAAGCCTACGGTGGTGGAAATTGTTGCACGTTCAAGCTGACGGTCAATAAGCTTGTCAAACTCGGTAACAATTCCGCCTGCCTGTACCTTTTCAACTGCGTAATTTTTATCAAGGGCAACCATACCGGTTATAGGAATAATTCCTGTAGTCAAAACGTCTGCACCAAAGGGTGTAAACCCATTACCTGTTGTATGTGAATTAACACCGGCATTGGAATCTCTGAATTCCTCCATCATAATAATCTTTGCCAGACAATTATGATTCATCACAAGAGTAGTCATTTTGTACGGCTTAAACATTGCCCATGCGTTTGCAAAATCTCCAAAGGTATAGTCGTTTACCTGAAGAGGCATTTTTTTAATATTTGGAGCCATCAAAATTTCTCCAATTGCCTGCTCCAATTCGCAATTGGAAATATAGGCACCGATTTTCTTTAAAATAGTTGTAAACAAATCAAGTCTCTGGTACTTGATTGCCTCATAGGAAGCCACAAGCATTTTA
>CAMBQD010000021.1 GCA_945869905.1 uncultured Clostridia bacterium
TATATTCCTTCACCGCCTAACACAATCTCTCCTACGGCAGTACCATAGGTCAGCAGTTGATTAAGGTAATTTGATATAAAGGCAGATATGCCCTGCTGTGTTCCTCCCACATTGACATCTTCCAAAAAGCTGTTAATTCTGTAATCGAGCCTTTCATTCCCCGTTTCAATATGGAAGCCCTCTGTCAGTCTGACAATTTTGTTCAGTGCGCAATCAACAATCGGAACTGCCTCACGAACAGCCGCGTATATCCTTGATTCATTACTCAGAGGCGAATATGCGGCAAGCTGATAATAAGGATGCCTTGCATTTGATGAGGTCTGTACGGACGATGCGGATACAAAACCGCTTTTCTTTTTTCTAAAATTCAATAAGCCCAAAGCCTCAATTCCTTTCTACTGCAAAGGATACAAAGGTGCTTTTGCGCTCCTGCTTATTTAAAACAGAAGAAACAAAATAGCGTATGTCATCCATTGCGTGGTCGTTTTCTTTTTTCGGAGCATCTTTTTTAATACCGTTGTCCCAGCGGTAGACGGAAAATTCTCTTATAGCGTCTGTACAGCAGGGTGAAAAAAATATTTCGTCATTTTTAAGTGCCTGACACACTCGGTTAATTCCTGCAAGCACATCGTTATCTGCTTTGATAATTTTATATTTTCCGTGTCGCCTGACCGTCTGAATAAAAGATGCCGCCGACGGGTCAATAATCAGCGCATTTATCTGTCTGCCACCTGCCAGTCCTTCAAGAGCGGTATAATATTCCTCATCTGTAAGCTGAACACCTTTATCACGGCTGGAATGGTAATACTCGTCAAGCCTGTACCAGCCGTCGGTGCCTTTGCCCCACAATCCCAAAGAGAAGGGATTAACCGTTCCGTAATCGCAGGACAGATAATATTCGCTGATGTGCCCGTCATATTTTTTTACGTGGCGGCTGTGGTCAAACATAGGATATACAAGACCGTCAGCCGTCACCCATTTGCCCTCAACAAAGCGCTGATAAAATGCTCCTGAATAAAGGCTTTTATATCGGTTTTTCACTGCCTCGGACAGAGCCGGATTATCCTCCATTGTAAAATGAAGATAAAGCACGTTTTTCTCCCTGTGCTTTTTTATCCACTCCGTGTAAAACCAGTGATAAGGATGCTCCGGATTACAGTTAAAAAAGTATTTGGAATTTTCCAGGGAGCACCTTGCAAGGGCCTGTTCAACAAAGGACCGGGGCATCAGTGCAACCTCATCCAGCATAACTCCGCCTAAAGTCATACCCTGTATCAATGATGCCGATGATTCATCTCTGCCGCCGAAAAGATAAAACCTGTTTACTCTGCTGTTCTTTGAAATTTCCAAATAATTTCTACTGATTTTAAAATCACATTTAAAGCCCAAGTCATCAAGAATCGGAATAATCGGCGTTATTACATTCCGTCTTAGAGAAGCAATAGTCTTGCCGCACAGGGCAAAGGACGTATCGCTGAAAGTGTAAAACGCCCAGCAAATAAATGAAATGCTCATACAAAGGGTTTTGCCGCTTCTTACAGAGCCATCGCATATAATTCCGTTCTTAGTGCAGGCACTGCTGCTTTTACACCACCAGTTCAAAACAAAAAGCTGTTTTTTTGAAAACGGAACAAATTTACTCATTTACATCGTCACCGTAATTTTCCTTTATACCTGCCGCACTTTTTTCCAGCGCATCATAAAAGGACACTGCCTTTTGTCCGCTGTCGGTGTCTAAAACGTCTCTCAGTCTTTCAAGGGCCTTAAGTCTGTCAAAGAATTTGATTTCCATACCTCCGCCCTTTTGCCGTTTTATTTCGCTGACATTGAACAGGTCAAGCCTTGGCAATGAGGAAAGTATATTCTCCTCCGACTCAAAAAGGAGTGTAACCGCGTCCTGTATTTCACCAAAGGCAAGGCGCCTTAAGCCTTCGGTTACGTCCCTTTGGGTCAGCTTTTTTCTCCGTGACATATTTTCACATCCTTTACCGATTTTTGCAAAACGTAAAAAACGTCCTGCACCAATGGAGCGTACAGAACGTTTTATGTGTAAAAAGCACTATAATTTTGTAAAAATGTCGAAAAATAATTTTATTTCACACTGACTATTCACCCTTTGGCTATATCAAATGACATAAAAAGAAAACCCCTTGAAGAAAAAGCATCTTCAAAGGGATTCATTTTAATCTTTATATAGGGATTTAAGCAAGGCAATCTCTCTTGCATATCCGTCAAGCTCGTTAGGTGTTTCAAGATAAAAGGGCAGATTTTTAAGCACAGGGTGATTTATAATTCTTTCAAAGGCATCTGTGCCGATATAGCCCTCCCCTATTTTTTCATGCCTGTCCTTGTGAGCGCCGAGAGGATTTTTTGAATCGTTAAGGTGAATTGCCTTAAGCCTGCCAAGCCCCACAATTCTGTCAAAATCATCAAGAACCCTGTCAAGGTCGTTAACAATATCATATCCGCCGTCATTTACGTGGCAGGTATCAAGGCACACACCCAACCTGTCGCTGAGTTCAACTCTGTCAATAATTCCCCTTAGCTCTTCAAAGCAGCCGCCAACCTCCGAGCCTTTGCCTGCCATTGTTTCAAGCAAAACCGTGGTGGTCATATCCTCAAAAAGCACACTGTTAAGAGCATCCGCAATAAGCTCAACACCGATTTCCGTACCCTGTCCCACGTGAGAGCCGGGATGAAAATTATAAAGCTGATTGGGGGTATACTCCATTCTTTTTAAATCATCAGCAAAGGTGTTAACAGCAAATTCTCTCGTTTCAGGCTTTGCACTGCAGCAGTTAAGCGTATATGGTGCATGGGCAAGAATTACGGGGAAATTCTCCTCCTTCATCAATTTTAAAAAAGTATCAATATCCTTTTCATCAATTGCCTTGGCACTGCCGCCCCGCGGATTGCGTGTAAAAAACTGAAAGGTGTTTGCACCGATTTCAACTGCCTGCTTAAGCATAGCGGTGTAGCCCTTTGACGCGCTTAAATGTGCTCCGATAGTTAACATATTTTCACTCCGTTTATTTTGTTAAGGCTTCCTTAGCCATATCCTCCTCGGCTCTGCCCGACATTATGTACTCCAGCAAATCGGCAACACAGCCCTTGTTACAATGGCAGGCCTCATACTTGCAGATTTTATGGATAGGCTTTGGTGCCTGACCTGCACAGGCAGGAAGACCTACAGTTTTAAGCATATCCCAGTCGTTATAGTAATCACCAATGGCGGCTACATGACTTTTTTCAATACCGAGCATATCCGCAAGCCTCATAATGCCCACGCCCTTATGGGTGTTCTCCTGCAGCATTTCAAGGCTCCATAAGGACGACGCCATAAAGTTTGCCTTTGGATTTGGGTTTTTGTCAATATACTTTTGCAGTTCATTTATTGTTAAGGGATTGGACCAAAAGATTACCTTCATCCAGCCCTCCTCAGGCACCTCATCAATAGTAGTAACCTGATAATGAGTTTTGTCAAAATACATCTGACCTCTTGAAAGCAAACCTGTTTTAACAATATAAACAAAGTCATCAAAGAAAATACCAACATCGATGCTGTGACCGTGAGTGTTAAACAGCTCTGAAATTTCCTTAACAAACTGCCTACCCTCAGGACCTATTGTACTTCTCCATATGGTTTCTCCGCGGCTGTAATCGTGGATGCCTGCACCGTTAAGGATAATCGCCGGCTGATTGGGAGTTATTCTTTCATAATTTCTTTTAAGGCTTGATACAGGTCTACCGGAGGCAAGGGTAAAATTACCGCCTAAGTCGGTAAATTTTTTTATTGCATCATAATTCCTTTTAGGAAGCTTTCTTATTTTACTGTTAAGTGTTCCGTCAATGTCGGAAACAACAAGCCAATTTTCAAATGTTTTTTCCATAAAAAATCTCCTCAAGTCTTTTATAGAATTATATCGTATCTATCTTGTTTTTCTGTCAAGGCTTTGTAAAAAGGAGGTAAAATATTCCGGCAGGGGCGCATTAAATTCCATATATTCATTGGCGATAGGATGCACAAAGCCTATTTCTCCTGCGTGAAGGC
Source organism: uncultured Clostridia bacterium (assembly GCA_945869905.1). Classification (GTDB taxonomy): domain Bacteria; phylum Bacillota; class Clostridia; order Oscillospirales; family Acutalibacteraceae; genus Eubacterium_R. The sequence continues at coordinate 4,052 of CAMBQD010000021.1, forward strand.
ACTGACCGTTAAGACCTGTAATAACCTTTTTCGGTCCATACACGGCGTCACCTGCAAGGGGATGACCGATGTATGCCATATGAACCCTTATTTGATGAGTTCTGCCTGTTTCCAATACACAGCGAATATGTGTAAAATCGCCGTATCTTTTTATGACCTCATAATGTGTAACGGCTTGCTTTGAGTTTTTATCCGTTACTGCCATCTTTTTCCTGTCCTTAGGATTACGTCCGATAGGCTGACAAACAGTGCCGTTATCCTCTTTAATATTACCGTAGCATACCGCCTGATAAGCCCTGTGAAAGGAATGCTCCTTAATCTGCTGAGCAAGGTGCAGATGGGCAGTATCGTTTTTTGCAACGATTAAAAGCCCCGATGTATCCTTATCAATCCTGTGAACAATACCGGGACGTATAACACCGTTGATTCCGCTTAAGCTATCCTTACAGTGATAAAGAAGTGCATTTACAAGGGTTCCGCTGTAATTACCTGCCGCAGGGTGCACCACCATACCCTTAGGCTTGTTTACCACCAGCAAATCGCTGTCCTCATAAACAATATCAAGGGGTATATTTTCTGCCTGTGCCTCCAGCGGTACTGCATCAGGAACAGTAACGGAAATAACGTCATTTGCCCTGCATTTATAATTTTTACTGACAACAATAGAATTAACCGTTACATTTCAGTCGGCTATAAGCCTTGTTATTCCGCTTCGTGTAAAGCCCTCCGTATTGTCACTGAGGAGCTTGTCAATTCTTATTCCTGCCTTGGAGTCATTAACCGTTAAGCATATAAGGTCACTCATCCCTGCTCTCCTTTTTATTTCTGCCTTTAAACATATCGTAAACAAGGTAAGCAATAAGGCTGATTGTACCGAGAGTTACCGCGCAGTCCGCAATATTAAATACTGCAAAATTCACAAATGTGGGATTGATAAAATCAATAACATATCCTAAAAAAATTCTGTCAATCAGATTTCCTGCCGCACCGGCAACAATAACGCCGAGAGTCCAATAAAGCCATAATTCCTTCTGCGCTTTAACATACATATAATATATAATGCCAATCATAACAGCAGCCGTAACCAAGATAAAAATTATCCTGCCTCCGCTGAACATTGAAAAGGCAACGCCTGTATTTTCAGCATATCTGAACTCTACAAAGCCGTCAATAAAGCTCACTGCTTTATCGGGATACAGAAACGATTTTGCCAAATACTTTGTAGTTTGGTCAAAGGCAATGATTAAAGCCATCATAACAACAGACCAAATATTTTTGTTCTTTAGTTTCACAAAACCGCCTCCTTGTGTTTATAGACTTCAAGCACACAGCAAAAATATACTGTGTGCTTTTTACATTTATAATATTAGAGCTGATTCATAACCTCTGCACAATGTGAGCAAAGAGTAGGATGCTGAGCATTAGTACCGACTGTGTGTGAATACTTCCAGCAGCGCTCGCACTTTTCGCCGTCAGCCTTTGATACTGTAACGGAAAGGCCTTCAACATCGCCCTTGAATTCGCCTTCACCGTTATTAACATCAACTGATGATGTAATAAAGATTTCAGGCAGAGCTGACTCAACAGACTTTAAGAAATCATAAAGCTCACCATCTGCAAAAAGTGAAACCTTTGCTTCAAGAGGTTTACCGATAATCTTTTCATTTCTTGCCAGCTCAAGAGCCTTTTGAACATCAACTCTCACAGCATGTATTCTGTCCCACTTGGCAATAAATGCATCATCTGCCTCAATATAATCGGCATTTGGAATATCATTAAACAAAGGTGATTCAACATTTTTACCTGATTCGTGGGGCATTGCAAGCCAAATTTCATCTGCCGTATAAGCAAGAATAGGTGTAAGCAAAAGTGTAAGAGCGTCAAGCACCTTGTAAAGAACTGTTTGTGCGGCGCGTCTTGTGTCACTGTCCGGGGCAGAGGTGTAAAGTCTGTCCTTAAGAACATCAAAGTAGAAATTACTCATATCAACAACACAGAAATTGTGAAGAGCGTGTGCAGTTGTGTGGTAATCGTACTCCTCATATCCCCTGCGTGCAATTTCAATAACCTCGTCAAGCTTCATCAGTGCATATTTGTCAAGGTCCTCAAGCTTATCATTATCAACCATATCGGTATCCGGATTAAAGTCATAAAGGTTACCGATACAGTATCTGGCAGTATTTCTCAGTTTTCTGTAATTATCTGAAATCTGCTTTAAAATTTCCTTACTGATACGTATATCTGCGTGATAATCGGCACTGGCAACCCAAAGACGAAGAATGTCTGCACCGTACTGATTAACAATTTCCTGCGGTGCAATACCGTTTCCAAGGGATTTGGACATCTTTCTGCCTTCGCCGTCAACGGTCCAGCCGTGAGTAATAATCTGCTCATAGGGTGTACCGTTACCGCCTGCTACCGAGGTAAGCAGTGATGACTGGAACCAACCTCTGTACTGGTCGGCACCCTCAAGATAAACATCGGCAGGACGCTTTAAGTAAGGTCTGTTTTTACATACTGCGGCGTGCGACGAGCCGGAGTCAAACCAAACGTCCATAATATCCTTTTCTTTATCAAAGCCCTTTGAACTTCCGCAGTGAGGGCACTTAAAGCCTTCCGGCAGGAAGTATTCGGCATCGTGAGCATACCAGGCGTCTGAGCCTTCCTCTCCGAATATTTTGGAAATTTTCATCATAACGTCGTTGTCGATGATTTCTTTTCCGCAATCCTGACAGTAAACAACAGGGATAGGAACGCCCCATTTTCTCTGACGGGAAATACACCAGTCGGCTCTTTCCTGAACCATTGACTGAAGTCTGTCCTTGCCCCACTCAGGGAACCATTTAACCTCTTCTGCGGCCTTAATTGCATCAGCCTTAAAATCGTCAACGGAGCAGAACCACTGGCTTGTGGCACGGAAAATAACCGGCTTATGACAACGCCAGCAGTGTGGATACTGGTGTTCAATTTTCTTAAGTGCAAACAATGCGCCGATTTCCTCAAGGTGCATTGCAATAGGCTTGTTAGCCTCCTCTGTGGTAAGACCTGCAAACTGACCTGCCTCCTCGGTAAGTCTGCCGTTAGCGTCAACAGGAACAACAATTGGAATTTCAGGATAGTTTTTACAAACAACAAAGTCCTCAACACCGTGTCCGGGAGCAGTATGAACACAGCCCGTACCGCTTTCAAGAGTAACGTGGTCGCCCACAATAACAAGTGACGTACGGTCAAGGAAGGGATGCTGAGTTTTCATATACTCAAGCTCACTGCCTTTGATGATGCCTACGGTTTCATAATCGGTAACGCCCTTAGCCTCCATTGCGGCAGGTGCTAAGTCGGTTGCCATTACATAGTATTCGTCACCTGATTTAATCAAGGAATATTCATAATTAGGACCAACGCAAATTGCAACGTTTGCAGGGAGAGTCCAAGTGGTTGTTGTCCAAATTACAAAGTATGTTTTAGCAAGGTCGGCGCCCATAGCCGTCAGCTTGCCCATATCGTCTGTTACATTAAATTTAACATAAATTGAATGGCAGGGGTCCTCTGCGTATTCAATTTCTGCCTCTGCAAGAGCAGTATTACAATCAGCACACCAATAAACAGGCTTAAGTCCCTTGTAAATATAGCCCTTTGATGCCATGGTTGCAAACACTTTAATTTGCTCCTCCTCAAATTCCTTTTGAAGAGTAATGTAAGGATTATCCCACTCGGCAATTATACCCAGTCTTTTGAAGGATTCTCGCTGAACATCAACATATCCCAGTGCAGTATCACGGCAAATTTTTCTAAGTTCCAAGTCGGAAATATTGCTGTCTGCGGTAATGCCTGCTTTTTTTCTGGCGGCAAGCTCAGTGGGCAGACCGTGAGTATCCCAGCCCGGTACAAAGGGTGACTGAAAGCCGGTCATATTCTTATATCTTACAATAAAGTCCTTAAGGGTTTTGTTAAGGGCGTGACCGATATGAATATCACCGTTGGCATATGGAGGACCGTCGTGGAGAACGAAAAGCGGCTTGCCCTCGTTATGCTTCATAAGCTTTCTGTACTGGTCATTTTCCTCCCAGCGAGCCAAAAACTCAGGCTCCCTTGTGGGAAGTCCTGCACGCATGGGAAATTCGGTTTTAGGTAAATTAAGTGTTTGATTATAATCCATTATATCTGCTCCTTGATTATCTGACTTTGTCAGCTTAGTTTATTTTTTCTTTTTGAAAAAGCCCTTGAATTTTGAGCCGTCGTCATCCTCTTCCTCATCCTCAGGAGGAATAAGAGAAATTGTTTCGTTGGTTCTTTCCTCTTCCTTTTTTACGTTGAAGAAGCTTTCAAAGGGCATTGCGCTTTCAAACTCCGGCTCGTCTTCAATGATTGGAATAGCGCGTGAATTCTCATCAATAGGTGTAATCTCATCCGTTGAAAAAGCGTCAATTGCACTTGATACCTCCTCCTCTGTTGGAGGAACAGGCTCTTCCTCGTGGAGAGGTGCATATGTATCGGCAGACTCCAGCTCCTCGATTATTTCATCAACCTCATCAACAATATTTGACTTTATTTCTTCATCACCAGCCTCAGGCTCCTCTTGGGCTTCCTCAGCCTCGGCTTCTTCCTCTTTTTCCTCTATTTCTTCAACTTCCTCCGGTTCGTCCTGAGCCTCCTCAGCCTCCTCGGGCTCCTGTATCTCATCAGGCTCCTGTGTCTCCGGCTCATCTTCGCCTACAACCTCGGTAATGCTTGACAAAAGGCTGTTAAGCTCATTTTCAAGCTCTTCGATACTGTTTTCGTCATCGTCTGCATTGCCTGACGGCTGAGCAAGACTGTTAAGCTTATTGAGCTGTGTTTCGTAAAGGCCTACAAGGGTTGTTCTAAAATCCTTTGACTCCTCCTTAAGCTTGGATACGATTTGTGAATGATATTCCTTTTCTTCCTTTGCCTTGCTTACAATTTCACCTGCAAGCTTTTTTGCCTGAGAAAGTGCATTGGCTGCAACAACCTTTGCGCTGTCAATAGCGTCGTTTGCCTTTTTCTGTGCCTCTGCCACAATTTCATCGGCAGCCTGCACCTTTTCTTTTGTAAGACCTGCAACATACTCCCTTGCCTCGCCGATTATTTTATCAGCCTTTTCCTTGGCGTCAACAACGGTTTGCTGTGCAGATGCGGCAGAATCGGACAGTGCCTTGTCTGCCTTTTCCTTTGCCTCATTTGTAACCTGAGATGCCATTTTCTGTGCGGTAATAAGGGCTGTTTTGATTGAATCCTCATCTGCTCTGTATTCCTCAATACGATTTGCAAGAACCTCCATTTTGCGATAAAGCTCCTTGTTTTCGTCATAGATAGCCTCATAGGAATCTATAATTTCCAAAAGCAGCTCATTAACCTCGTCCCTGTCATAGCCGCCGGTTTCAACAGTTGAAATTCTCTTTTCACGAATTTGGCTTGGTGTAATCATAATATATTCTCCTCCGCATTAACAAGTAAAAATTGCTTAAAGCATTTGATTGATTTACTTGGATTCTTACATAAACATTCCGTTGCTTTCAAGCTCGTCTATCAAATCACCCATAACATCAACATTGTACGGTGTAATGATATATGTGCTGTTGGCAACTCTTTTTATCTGGCCGTTGCTGGCATAGGCAACACC
>CAMBQD010000022.1 GCA_945869905.1 uncultured Clostridia bacterium
GCTGATAATTCTTAAAAGCTTTATATTTTTGTTATCAAAAACAATTTCTCTTTTTATATTGATTAAAAGCTTATCAATACAAATCAAAGCAACATAACCTGCAGGAACTATTGCATAAAAAGGACCCATAACATATTTTCCAAGCTCAGAAAGCATATTTATCCTGTTATTGCTGTCATACTCCTTAATCAAAAAAGGTAAAACAATTACTGCCGCACCTAAAAGCACATAGCATATCCTTACAATTGCCTGAGTCAGCAAAACCGATTTTTCCTTATTCCACATAGAAAAATCCTCCTTGATTTACAATTTCTATCTAAATTATATCCATAATTTATCGTTTGTCAATAATTTTTTATTATTTTTCGTAAATTTTTATTTTTATGCAAAAAAATAAGAGCAGGATAACCTGCTCTGAAATATTTATTTAATTATGCTAAAAAGACAAAGGCAAGGACTATATCTATGGCAAAAAGCACCAACGACACAGCGCCTAAAATAAAGGCTGTTTTAATTTTCTTTGCACACTGAGGATTTATTTTAACGACCTGTGTTTAAAAAACAAAGAAAACGGCAATACCCATTATACCAAAGGCGGGACATATTCCCAAGGTACAAACACCCAGTATTGACATTATCACGGCAAATTTTGACAGCTTAGTAATCATATCATTATTCATAATTTCACCTCATTTGAATAAATACCGTATTTTGTTTGCAGTCGGTTGATTTTTTTTACAAATGCCTCACCGAATAAAAACAGGAACACAGCCGTTGTTATACCAAACACAAGGCTGAAGGGAACGCCTGCACCATATACTGCAAGCACTGAGGGCAACGACAAATCTGCCGACAACATCAAAACAGAGCTCATATCAACTATAAAGCCGTACAGAGCAAAGGTAAGCAAAAATCCCACAAAAGCAAGTCCAACCTTATTTGCCTTAATTCTTTCAAAGACCATTCCGGAGATAAAGCCCACTAAGCCAAGTGCAACCATTTGGAAAGGAGTCCATATACCCTGACCGAAAATGAAATTGGAAATAAAGGCGGAAAAGGCACCCACAAGGTATCCTCTTTTTGCACCAAGACAAACACCGCTTACCACTACAACTGCACCGATGGGCTTAACCTGAGGTATAAGATAAAACACAGCCCTTGACACAACGGCAATTCCGATTAGGCTTGCAATCAGTGCAATTTCACGCGCATTGGGCCTGCTGTTTTCAAAGGAAAAGAAAAACGGCAGCATTGATATTAAAAGGACTGCAACGCATATCAGATAATAGTTTTTGCTTGGACTGAAAATCTGCCACAAAACCGTCGCAATCAAGCACAGCATTGCACAGATAAAGGGAAAAATCTTTTTCATTCCAAATCCTCCGCCGATACGGCACAGCTAAGATATGATTTGGTAATACGTCTTATCTGCGTGGTGTAATAATTTAAAGAGCTAAGCACCTGCCGTCTTTCACCGGTTATGGTAATAAAGGAGTCGGACAGAAAGGAAACATAGTCAGACACATCCCCCACAAAATCCAAATCGTGTGAAACAAGTATAATCGTTTTGCCACCCTTAGCAAGATTTTTTAGGTATGATATCAGCGATTTTTTTGAAAAGGCGTCAAGCCCCTTTGAAGGCTCGTCCAAAAGGAGTACGTCAAAGCTTTGCTTGGAAATAATGGCAAGGGCAAGCTTTTGCATCTGTCCTCCGCTTAAATCATAGGGATGTTGACTTAAAAGGTCAACCAAGCCAAATTTTTCGGCAGCGGAAATATCTATTTCCTCACCCACGGTATCCTTAGTGAAAAGGTATTGAGGATTTTGAGGCAGATATGAAACGGTTCCATTTACCTTAACCTTGCCGCTATATGCTTTTTTTATTCCGGCAATGACCTTAAGCAATGTTGTTTTGCCACTGCCGTTGGCGCCGATAATTGAATGTATTTTACCCTCATAGGCGGTAAAGGAAAGACAGGACAAAATATCCCTTTCATTTTTGCCGTAGGCAAAGGTAATATTTTTTAAAACAACCGACTGAGATGTGGGCATACCCCTTTGAAGTTTTTTTTCTTCAAGCCCCTTTGCCAAGGGTATGGAGGCCTTTACGGTCAGGGGACGCTCATCAAACATTGAGGTATACAGAGGGAAATACTCAAGAGCCTTTTCATTGTATTTTAATTCATCGGGAGCACCGTTTAAAAGCACCCTGCCCTGCTCCAAAACAACAAGCCTGTCGCAAAAATCAATTATTCCCTCTGAGGTATGGGAGGAAATGATTACAGTAACGCCCAATTCCTCATTAACACGCTTAAGCAGATTAATTACCTGCATTGTTGCCTTAGGGTCAAGCTGAGCCAAGGGCTCGTCAAGAATAACTGCGTCGGCGTCAATCATCATTGCCGATGCAATGGCAACCGACGCACGTTCGCCTCCTGAAAGCTCGGAAATCCTTTTATCAAGTATATCGGAAAGATTAAAGAATGATGAAGCCTCACCTATTTTTACAGCAATCTCATCATTTGACATTTTCATATTTTCCGGTGCAAAGGCAAGCTCTCCCCTGACATTTTCCGCTACAAAGGACACGTCGGGATTTTGCAAAACAAAGCCTGTGTGAGCTGATTTATCCTCAACCCTGCCTGTTACCGTGCCAAAGGGTGCAAGCTCCTTTTTTAACATCTTAAGCAGTGTTGATTTGCCGCTGCCTGTTTTTCCCATTAGAAGAACAAAATCTCCCCTATTGATAGTGATGCTTACGTCATCAAGTGCCCTTACACTGCATTTGGGATATGTAAAGCTTAAATTTTCTGTTTTAAATATAACCATCTCATATCCTCCCAAAGGTCAATGGCAAGGGGCATAAGTGACAATGCCGTAAATATAATAAATCCAAGTGGTGAAAATTCCTTCATACATATAACCGGTTCAAAAATAAAATCAGCCCTGCCCGTAATTTTTAAGGCGCAAACACCTGCAAACAGCAAAATAATTACGGCTACACAAAAACCGTCTTTAAAGGAAAATCTGTATTTGGAATAGGCGGTTCTGCCCTTGCCGAAGCCGCGAGCCTTCATAGAGTCTGACACCTGTATGCTCTCCTCAAGAGTCATTGTTAAAAGAGCGGAAAAATTTGAAATGCTTTTTTTCATTTTACTGCTTCCGTCATTAATAAGCATTCCGGCATCGTTAATTTCAACTGCATTTTTCTTAAGTCTGGGTATAAAGGAAAGCACCATTGAAAAAACAAGAGCACAGTTTGGTGCAAGCCTGCCGAATACCGACAAAAAGCGTTCCGAGGTCAATACCGAAGAACAGCAGGAAAGCCAAGTGATAACAGACAAAAACATCATACCCTGACAAAAGCCGTAAAAAAGACCCTCCAGAGTAAAGCTCATATCAAATGCCGTAAAAAGAACAGTTGTACCGTAATGTGTAAAAATCATATTAAACACAGCCGTAAACAACAAAACAGTCAAAAGAAATTTGAAAATATAGGAAAACGCATTCTTGCCCTCAAGCCTTACTTTATAAAGCACTGCGCAAAGCAGACTCAGTGCAAGGTAAGCAGGATTAAATAAAAGCAGAGAGGAAATTATTACTGCTGTAAAAAAAAGGAAAGTAACCTTTGGATTAAATTTTGAAAACCTATCCGTAAAACTACCTCCCTTAAAATGTATTTAATTAAAACTCAATTCCCCTGCGGGCTTGTACGCCGTTATCGTAGGGATGCCTGATTTTTTCAAAATAAGTAATATAATCAGCCTTGTCAAAAAGCTCTTTAACTTCACTGTGTCCCGTAATTATAACCTCTGCCTTAGAATTACATATCAGGCTCACAGCGGTATTTACAGGTATAAATTTATCCGTAATATCAAGAAATTCGTCAAGTATAATCAAATCCGCGTCGGAGCCTTTAACATATTCAACTGCCGAATCAATCCAACTGCAATAGGTGTCATCCGGATTAAAGGGCAGGCTGTCAGGAGAACTGAATATTTCAAAGGGCAAAGCACTTAGCTCGCTTGATTTGTTATCCTTAAGAAACTGAACAAGCAAAACCTTCATTCCTGCGCCATTAGCACGCATACCTGCGCCCAGAGCACTTGTAGTTTTTCCCTTTCCGTAGCCGTAATAAATATGAATCACCTTGTGCGCACCTCTTCCTTGGTTTTAAAGGAATAGCCGTATTGGTCAAGTATACGCATTTTTTTGAGAGCCGCCTCACATCCCTTGGATACGCAAAGGCTGGGTCTGACAGGGATTGTAACATCAAGTGAAAGTGCCTTGCTTATCAGTGTATCAAGGCCGTAAAGCTCCGCCATACCGCCGGTAAGCAAAACACTGCTGTTTGTAATATCAGCCACAAGCTGAGGTGAGGTTCGCTCAAACAGTGCCTTTGCCGCAGAAGTAATTTTTTCAAGCTGAGGCTGAAGGCAGTTACATATTTCATTGCCTGTTACCTCCACAGACATAGGCAAGCCGCTTGATACATTTCTGCCCTTGGCAGTAACGGTTATGTCTGTAACACGGGGTATTGCACTGCCTGCGTTGATTTTTATTTCCTCAGCAGTTCTTATACCCACAAGAAGTCCGTAGGTGTCACGCAAATATTTAACAATAGCCTCATCAAAGGTATCGCCTGCAATCTTAAGGGTTTCAATCTGGCTCATTGAGCCCTGACTGATAACCGCCATATCCGTTGTACCTGCACCTATATTGATAACAAATACACCGCTGGGATTAACAGGGTCAACGCCTGCGCCGAAGGCAGAGCAAAGTGGCTCTTCAATCAGGCATACAGACCTGGCACCTGCTGATATCAAAACGGAAATCAGCGTCCTTTTTTCCACATCCGTGCTAAGTGACGGAACAGAAGCAACCACCCTTGGTCTGAATATGGTTTTTTTCAGCACCTTATTCATAAAATAGCGCACCATCTGACAGGCAAGTGAATAATTGCTGACTGTGCCGTCAATGATAGGCTGGATAACACTGACGCCTGCAGGCTCCCTGCCCTCCAAATAATAGGCTCTTTTACCGGCATAAAGTATTTTTTCACTTTCAGTATCATAGGCAACGTAGGACGGCTCCTGCAGAACAACGCCCTTACCCACAACAGATATAACTATTGAGCTTGTGCCCAAATCTATTCCCAAATCATAACCGAACATAAAAACATTCCTTATAAAAAATACAATATGAATATGTTACTTTAAAAAAAGAATAATGTCAAGAAATAAGATATTAACAATCAGTTATCACCGGTTAAAACATCAACTTCTTCCTTAAACAAAAAATGTAAAAGTGCACTGTATCTGCGACTCTTTTTATCATTTTCAACCATAAGCTTTACGGAATTAACATTACCCACAATTACCAGCAGATTTTTAGCTCTGGTAAGAGCAGTATAAAAAAGATTTCTGTAAGCAAGCTTGGGAGGTGTATTAACGGTAGGCAAAACAACTGCCTCAAATTCACTGCCCTGACTTTTATGTACCGTCATAGCATATGCCAGCTCTATTTCTCCGGCATTGTCAAAGCTGTACATTGCCTCCCTGTCGTCAAAGCGGACATTTATAATATCGTTTTCCCTGTCAATACGGGTAAGTATGCCGATATCACCGTTAAAAACACCTGTACCGTTATCGTCATTCTTAAACCATGGCACATCATAATTGTTTTTTATCTGCATAACCTTGTCGCCCTCACGCAAAACGTATCCCCTGTTTCTCAGCTCCGCTTTATTCGGTGACGGTGGATTAAGTGCCTGCTGCAAAAGAGCGTTGATATTTTCAGTGCCCACCTCGCCCTTACGGCTGGGGCAAAGCACTTGAATATCATTTATACTGTCAAAGCCGTAGCCGGCAGGTATACGCCTTGTAACAAGGTTAACAATTTTTTTAGGGGCGTTATATTTTGAATCCTCATTAAGTAAAAAGAAATCGGAATTTATATCACTGTTATCAAGCACAGGCATTTCACCTGCCACGACTCTATGGGCATTTGAAACGATCATACTTTCCATAGCCTGACGGAAAATTTTATCAAGGCTTACAACACCGATTAATCTGCTTTTAATTAAATCTGCCAGCACATTACCTGCACCTACAGGCGGAAGCTGGTCCTTATCCCCCACCATTATAAGCCTGCAGGAAAGTGGCAAAGCATCGAGCAAAGCAGAAAAAACAGTAACATCCACCATTGAAAGCTCGTCCACAATCACTGCGTCACATTCAAGGGGATTTTTTAGATTATGGCAGAACACAGGCTCTGTTGCACCCTCACGGTATTCCACCTCTAACAGTCTGTGAATGGTCTTTGCCTCATAGCCGGTAAGCTCGCTCATTCTTTTAGCAGCTCGTCCTGTAGGCGCGGCAAGGGCAACATCAAGCCCCCTGTTTTTCATCAGTGCAATAATTCCTTTTACGGTGGTGGTTTTACCTGTTCCGGGACCTCCGGTTAAAATCAGCATTCCCTTATTAACTGCAATTTCTATAGCCTGACGCTGCTTTTCGTCAAACTGAATATTATTTGCCTCCTCAAATGCAAAAATTTCCGCGGAAGAAACATCCTTTTGCTGAGGAGGAAAATGGAGCATAACATTTATTCTTTCTGCAATTGATGACTCTGCACGGTAAATTTCAGGCAGGAACAGAAAGTCCCTTCCGTCAATGCTTTCCTGTACAAGCTGCTTTGCCTCAAGGGCGTTATCTATTGCAATTTCGACCTCATCCTCACTGCAGTCAAGCAGGGCACGTGCAGGATTTATAAGACTGCTGCGGGGAACGCAGGTATGCCCATTGTTAAGATTATGCCTGACAACATAAAACACTCCTGCCTGACATCTATATTCAAAAAGAGGTGCCTGCTGCATAGACAGTGCAATTTCATCAGCACGTTCAAAGGTAAAGCCGTTGCTTTCGGAAATAAAGGCATAAGGATTTTCACTGATGATATCAAGAGCGTTTGATTTATAAAGATTATATGCCTGAAATGCCTCCTGCTGATTAAGTCCCAAATCCGCAAGACCATTCATAACGTCACGAGCGGCAAACTGCATTTTAAAATCCTGACTTATCTTTTTTGCCCTTGATTTGCTGATGCCCTTTATTTCCGCCAAGCGGTCAGGCTCATTTTCTATAACATTAAATGTATCGGAGCCGAATTTTTCCACAATTTTAACTGCCGTTGCCTCACGTACTCCTTTTATTATGCCGCCTGAAAGAAAGCGAAGCATACCTGACGCGTCGGCAGGCAGAGTACGCTGAAGGCGCACTGCCTTAAACTGTCTTCCAAAGGTGGGGTGCATAACCCATTCACCCTGAAACACAGCCTCCTCACCGATAATAACATCTCCCAAAACACCTACAACTGTTACTATTTCGTCACCTGCGTCAACCTCTGTAACTGCAAAGCCCGTTGACTGATTATGGAAGGTTATTTCTTCAATTGTGCCGGTTAAATTTTCCAATTCCTGTTCCATATTACTTCAATAATTATTTCAAATATTTTTTCAAATACTGTCCCGTATATGATTTATCACATTTTGCCACCTCTTCAGGCGTACCTGTGGCAACGATATTACCGCCGCCCTTACCGCCCTCGGGACCAAGGTCGATTATATGGTCTGCATTTTTGATAATATCCAGATTATGCTCAATAACAACAACAGTGTTGCCTGTGTCAACAAGCATATTAAGCACGTTTACAAGCCTATGAACATCTGCCGTGTGAAGACCTGTTGTGGGCTCGTCAAGGATATATATGGTTTTACCTGTGCTTCTGCGTGACAGCTCGGTTGCAAGCTTAACACGCTGAGCCTCACCGCCTGAAAGAGTGGTTGCGCTCTGACCGATTTTTATATAACCCAATCCTACATCGGACAGAGTTTTCAGCTTATTGTAAATTTTCGGCTGCTGTGCAAAAAATTCCACGCCCTCATCAACCGTCATTTCAAGAATGTCAAAAATTGACTTGCCCTTGAACTTAACCTCAAGGGTTTCGCGGTTATAGCGCTTGCCGCCGCAAACATCACAGGGCACATATACATCTGCAAGAAAGTGCATTTCAATCTTAACTATACCGTCGCCCTGACATGCCTCACAGCGTCCGCCCTTTACATTAAAGGAAAAGCGGTTTGCCTTATAGCCCCTTTGCTTTGCATCAGGTGTTTGTGCATATAGCTCGCGAATGTCGTTAAATACACCGGTATATGTTGCCGGGTTTGAACGGGGAGTCCTGCCTATAGGTGACTGGTCAATATTTATAACCTTGTCAAGATTATCAACGCCAGTCATTTTTTCAAATTTTCCCGGACGCTTTTTTGCACCGTTAAGAACATTTGAAAGATGCTTGTTAAGGATTTCGTTAACAAGGCTTGATTTGCCTGAGCCGGAGACACCTGTAACTGCAACAAATTTACCTAAAGGAATTTCCACATCAATATTTTTAAGATTATTTTCCGCCGCCTTATAAACTGTCAGCTTTTTGCCGTTACCCTTTCTTCTTTTTTCGGGAATCGGTATTGAGCGTTTGCCGCTGAGATACATACCTGTAATGGAGTTTGGGCAATTAATTATATCGTCAACAGTACCACAGGCAATAAGCTCGCCGCCGTGAACACCTGCACCGGGTCCAATATCCACAATATAATCTGCATTTCTCATTGTATCCTCATCGTGTTCAACAACGATAAGGGTATTTCCTAAATCTCTCAGGTGCTTAAGGGTGCCCAAAAGCTTATCATTGTCGCGCTGATGCAAGCCAATTGACGGCTCGTCAAGTATATAAAGCACTCCCATAAGCGAAGAACCAATCTGTGTGGCAAGGCGTATTCTCTGTGCCTCACCGCCTGACAGGGTTGCCGCCTCACGAGAAAGTGAAAGATAATCAAGGCCCACCGAATTTAAAAATTCAAGCCTTTCTTTAATTTCATTTATAACAAGATTTCCTATAAGCTGCTCCCTGTCTGTCAGCTTAAGACTGCTTATAAACTCCAGCTCCTCGCCAATGGGCATTTGGCAAAATTCGTATATGTTTTTTCCGCCCACGGTTACGCTCATTATCTCCGGGGTCAGGCGTGAGCCCTTACAATCAGGGCAGGTACAGGTGGTCATAACAGCCTCAATATCACTTCTTGCCCAATCCGATGTGGTTTCGGCATAACGTCTTTTAAGGTTGGAAATAATACCCTCAAAGGTGTTTTTATATGTGCCTGTTCCGTAGGAGGTAACACGCTTCATCGTCAGCTTTTTATCGCCTGTGCCGTAAAGAATTGCGTTTAAAGCCTCTGCCGAAAGCATTTCCACAGGTACATCAAGTGAAAAGCCGTATTCCTTTGCAAGCCCCTCATAATACATTTTAGCAATTGAGCCGTCGTTTATATTCCAGCCTGACGCCTTGATTGCCCCCTGATTTATTGAAAGCTTTTTGTTTGGAATAATAAGCTGAGGGTCAATTTCCTTATACGAGCCCAGACCGCCGCATTTTTTACAGGCGCCAAAGGGATTGTTAAAGGAAAACATACGGGGGCTCATTTCCTCAATAACCGCACCGTGCTCCGGACAGGCATAGTTCAGCGAATAAAGCTCCTCCTTACCGCCCACAACGTCAATTATAACAGTACCATCAGTCAAATGCGTTGCAGTTTCTATTGAATCCGTAAGG